>DATLYJ010000156.1 GCA_035574915.1 Dehalococcoidia bacterium
GATGACCTGCACGACTACGATGTCGGCGCCCTGGCTGCGGGCCAGGTTCGCGGCCCAGCGCGCCGCGGCGTCCGCCGAAGGCGAGCGGTCCGTGGCCACGACGATGCGCCGGACGGCGCCGGAGACTTCGGTTGTCATAAAAGAGCCCCCGAGACGTGGAGTCAGGTTAGTCGAACGGCCCTCGGCGGGCAACGTAGCCCTTGTTCGCCTACGCTAGCCGCGGCAACTGCAATCTCGCCGCGCGGGTAAAATGCCCATCAGGCCGTCATGCGGCGTGGGGAGCTTGGATACGGATGGCACTTGGGACCACTCAGAAAAGCGGCGCCGGCTGGGAAGCCCTTTCGCGCGGAGATTGGCCGGCGGCGCGGGACTGGTTCGAGAGGGAGGTCGCGCGCTCTGAGTACGGCGCGGCTCTCGAAGGGCTGAGCTGGACCGCTTTCTCTCAGAACGACGCCGACAGGCTGTTCTGGGCGCGCGAGCGCGCCTACAGGCGCTACCGGGAGGAAGGGGACCCGATCTCGGCCGCGCGCATGGCAGTCTGGATCTCCTCCGATTACACCGACTTCCGGGGGGAGACGGCCGTCGCGAACGGCTGGCGGCAGCGTGCTCGAAGGCTGCTGGAGGGCGAGCCTCTCTGCCCTGAACACGGCTGGCTGGCGCTGTTCGACGGCGAGGCCGCGCTCATGGTTGAGGAGGATGCTGAACGCGCCCTGGCCTGCGCGCGGCGCGCCTGGGAAATCGGGCGGCAAGTCCAGGCGCCGGACGTGGAGGCAATGGGCCTGGCGATGGAGGGCCTGGCCCTGGTGACCAGCGGCGAGATCGATGCCGGCATGTCCCGGCTGGACGAAGCAGCCGCGGCGGTCGTCGGAGATGAGCTCAAGGAGCAGATAGCGCTGACCACCTGCCTCTGCTACCTGGTGCAGGCCTGCGAGCGGGCGAAGGACTATGACCGGGCGACGCAGTGGTGTCAGCGGATGCGGGAGTATGTAGACGGACGCCAGATTGCCCTGGGCCAGGGGGTCTGCCGGGCGCACTACGCTGGTGTACTGATCTGGCGCGGCAAGTGGGAGGAGGCTGAAGCAGAGCTGGCAGTCGCGGAGGCCTTCATTCGGGCGAGCCGGCCGCCTATGGCAGCCGAGGCGGTCGTTCGGCTTGCCGACCTCCGGCGGCGACAGGGCAGGCTCGAGGAAGCAAGGCGGCTGTTCTCCGAAGTCGAGTGGCACCCGATGGCCCTGCTGGGACTGGCCGAGATGGCCCTTGCAGAGGGCCAGGTCGACGATGCACAGGAGGCGCTCGAGCGCGCGCTGAGGCATGTGCCCGAGAACAGCCGGACGCAGAGGGCCTCCGCCCTGGCCCTCCTCGCGCGGGTCCAGGCGATGCTCGGGGACCACGAGGCAGCACGGCAGAAGCTCGAGGAGGTGCGCGGCCTCTCCGAGGCCATTGCCACACTGCCCGTGAAGGCATCGTTCCACTTCTCTGCCGGCGTGCTGCAGGCTGCCGAAGGTGACCATGCGTCGGCGGCGCGCTCCTTCGAAGACGCCGTCGACCTCTTCGAACGCGGCGGCGGCCCCTATGAAGCTGCCGTCACGCGACTGGAACTGGCGCGATGCCTCGCGGCCTCGGGCAGGTTGGAGCGAGCTCGCGGGGAAGCGCGCGCCGCGGAACAGGCCTTGGCTTCGCTTGGCGCTGTCGTGGACGCGGCTCGTGCCTCGGCGCTCCTCGCCAGCCTCGGGGTTTCTTCAGGGGCATCGCCTCCCGCCCTCACGGCGAGACAAGTGGACATCCTGCGGCTCATCGCCGAGGGGCGAAGCGACCGGGAGATCGCCGCCGCGCTCGTGGTCAGCGAGCATACGGTGCACAGGCACGTGGCCAACATCCTCCAGCGCCTGGGCCTGCCTTCACGCGCAGCGGCGGTCGCCTTCGCGGGCCGCTCAGGCATTCTTTGAGCCACGCTGATGGCCGTTTCCGGCCATGCGTTAGCGGCACAGGAAATGGCCGGATCGCGCGATGGCGCCAGTCTCCGGCACGCCTACTCTTCCTCAGAAGCTGTCCCACGAAGCCGGGCGGCAAAAAGGGAGGTAGGACATGACGGTCGAAGATGCAGTCCACAAGGGCCTGGAGGCGCTCAACCGGCACGACGCGGCAGGCTACGCGGCGACCTATGCGGCCGGCGCCGTGGTGCACGACCCGCAGTACGGCGAGCCCCTGAAGGGCAGGGACAAGGTGCGCGCGGACATCCAGGACTTCTTCCGCGCCTTTCCTGACCTCAAGGGGAGCCTCAGGTCGCTCCTGGTGAACGAGGACACCTACGCCGCCGAGTTCGAGATGACAGGGACCCACCTTGGCCCAATCCCCACACCGGACGGTGTCGAGATCCCAGCCTCGAACAAGCCTGTGCGCTTCGGCGGTGTGTCCATCGGCCGGGTCGACCGCAACGGCGAGATCGCGGAGGAGCGCCGTTACTACGACCTCGCCTCGCTCCTGGCCCAGGTCTCCTAGATTCCCGGAGCCTGCCATCGGGCAGGCGGGTCGTGACCACCGAGGCGCCAGCCGCGACGACGGCAGGAGGGACGTGGCTGGCATCCCGGAGGTCGCGGGGCGGGAGCTGGGACCACGCGGCGCTAACGCCTGCCCGCGAAGCAAGCGGGGTGCTGATCGACGCCGACCGGCGGTTGCGCCGGGCGCGCGGGCTGCGGCCGCTTCCAGGGGCCTGAGCGGCCGCAGCACCGGCCGCCGGACGCTGGCGACCATGCCGCGTTGGCGCCAACGGTATGGCGCTGACCGCCGCCGGGCGGGGTGGCGGAGCCGTTCAGGCCAGGCCACGACATGGGCCCGTGTAACTATGCCTTCAGCGCAATGTATCGACTCGCGGCGGACTGGCGGCCCGCCGGCGGCCGGCGCCGTGCTCCGGCTCTCGACCCTCGAGCCTTACGCCGGCAGGGCTGACTTTTCCGCCAGCTGCGCAGTGGATCTCTTTTGCGGTTCTACCACCTCGAGCCCCGGCCCTCTACTTCGGGCCATCGCCGGCCCTGATGCGCCGGCCGAAGGCGCTCACAGGAGGTGCCGGCCACGTCAGGGACAGGATGTCTCCGGGATGCCGTCGATCCCCGCCAAGAATGTCCCCAAATCGCTGACGTGGTCGAACCCGAAGTCCCGAGCGACGTTACGGAGGCCCAGGCGGGGTGTCTCCTGTTCGGACGCGTGCTCACCCAGACCGCCCTGTGACCTGGCAAACTGACTGCTCACCACGCCCTAGCAGTTCGGGTTTGAGGGCGCGACGGCCTCGGCAACCCGGACCGAGGCGATGCCTCCTGACAGCAGGAGGGCTGAGACTAGCAGGAGCTTTGCTACCTTCACTCCTTCCTCCTTATGCCAAGTTGAAGGCCGAGAGCCGGAGTTCAAGACTCATCAAGCTGCCCAGCGAGGGCACGGTTCGGGATCGCGCTCACGCCGGGCGCCGTTGCGGTGATCGGGCCGCTTGTAGCGGCATTGAGGGCCGGGCTAGGGCGTCGCAAGGACCCGGCGCTGAAAATGTTTGAATGTATTTATGTCGAGGCTGGAAGGTTGTCAAGCCTCCTGCGCGACCCGGTCCGAGCTGTGCTGATGCGGACCCGAGACGACTGCTGGCGCAGCGCCGCCCGGAATGGCGCCAGAGATGACACCCGGGAGGGATCGCCGGCGTCGACCCGGCCGGACTGTACTTCCGCCTGAGTACCGGCGCAGAGGAGCCTTCGTCGGCCAGCTGCTCCGGGCGCAGGCCGCCGCCGGGGCCAGGCACCCGGGATCAGTCGAGGCGTGAGGCCGCGGCCGGCGCCGCGGTGGCGTCGAGGCCGGCGGCGCGGCGCAGCGCCTCCGCCTTGTCCGTCACCTCCCACGGCGCGTCGATGTCCTCCCGGCCGAAGTGGCCGTAGGCCGCGGTCGGCCGGTAGATCGGGCGGCGCAGGCGCAGGTCGCGGATGATGGCGCCGGGCCGCAGGTCGAAGTGCTCGCGCACCAGCTCCAGGATCAGGCTATCCGGGACCCTGTTCGTCCCGAAAGTCTCTATGGCAAGGGACGTCGGGTGCGCGACGCCGATGGCGTAGGAAATCTGGATCTCGCAGCGCTCCGCGAGGCCGGCGGCGACGATGTTCTTGGCCACGTAGCGGGCGGCGTAAGCGCCGGAGCGGTCGACCTTCGTCGGGTCCTTGCCCGAAAAGGCGCCCCCTCCATGCCGCGCCGAGCCACCATAGGTGTCGACGATGATCTTCCGCCCCGTGAGGCCGGCATCGCCCATGGGCCCGCCGATCACGAAGCGGCCGGTTGGGTTCACATAGTAGTGAGTGCGGGCGTCCAGCAGGTAAGGGGGGATTACCTCCCGGATGACGGCTTCGATGATCTCGTTCTTGATCCGCTGCTGGTCTATGCCGGGGTTGTGCTGCGTCGAGACGACGACAGTGTCGACCCGGACGGGCACACCGTGTTCGTACTGCACCGTGACCTGAGACTTGCCGTCCGGCCGCAGCCAGGGCAAGATGCCGTCCTTGCGGGCCAGGGCAAGCCGCCGCACCAGGCGGTGCGAGAGCATGATCGGGAGTGGCATGAGCTCAGGTGTCTCGGTGCAGGCGAAGCCGACCATCATGCCCTGGTCGCCGGCGCCCAGGAGGCCGGCCTCGTCCTCTTCGCCTGCCAGTTGCTTTGCTTCGAGGGACTTCGACACGCCCATGTCGATGTCCTTCGACTGCCCCTTGATCGCGACAATGACGCCGCAGGTCTCGTAGTCGAACCCGAATTCGGCGCTCGTGTAACCGATGTCCCGCACCACAGAGCGCACGACGTCCGGTATCTCCACGTAGGTCGAGGTCGTGACCTCGCCGCAGACGAAAACGATCCCGGTGGTCGTTGTGGTCTCGCAGGCGACGCGAGACTCCGGGTCATCCTTGAGCATCGCGTCCAGGATGGCGTCCGAGATCTGGTCGCACATCTTGTCCGGATGCCCCTCGGTCACGGACTCCGAGGTGTGAAAGTGCACGGGGGCAGTCATGGCGGTTAGGGGCATCGTTTACTCCGTCAGTCGGTTATTGGCGATGGTGGTCTGTGGTCGGATGGTCCCGGGTTCGCTCGTCTTTGTCTCGCGCTCGCGGGGATCTCGCCAGACCTGTGCCAGGCGGGCCGTCTGTCGAGCGATGATCCGGTACTCGTCAATCAGCAAGTCGATGTCGGACGCAGGCGCATACCTCAGCTCCGAAGCAATCATGAGGTGCACAACCATCTCGTTCGCCGAGCCCAGGGCATGAGCGAGATACAGCTTGAAATCGCGCGCCGTGAGGCGTCTCGAGAAGCCTTCCGCAATGTTCGTCGGGATAGACTTGGACGCGCGGCGCATTTGCTGCGCGAGATCGACGTGCTCGTGCGCTGGAAACCTCTTCACTAGTTCGTCGATCGGCCGGACAAGCGCCATAGCGCGGCGAAAGATCTCCAGGTCCTCGAAGGTTCTAATCCTCCCGGCCGGACGCTCCGGGAGTCGAGGCGCCGACTCCTCGCGCTTCTGACCACCGACCACCATCACCATCCTCTCGGCCATCAGTAGCGGTAGTGCTCCGGCTTGTAGGGGCCCTCGCGGCGCAAGCCCAGATAGGCGGCCTGCTCCTCCGTCAGCTCCGTGAGCTGGGCGTCCAGCTTCGTGAGCTGCAGGCGGGCGACCTTCTCGTCCAGCTCCTTCGGCAGCCGGTGGACGCCGAGGGGGTAATTCTCCGGCTTCGTGAAAAGCTCGATCTGGGCGAGGACCTGGTTGGCGAACGAGGAGCTCATGACGAAGGAGGGGTGGCCGGTGGCGCAGCCAAGGTTCACGAGGCGGCCTTCGGCGAGCAGGATGATCCGCTTACCGTCCGGGAAGATCACGTGGTCGACCTGCGGCTTGATGTTCTCCCAGTCGTACTTGCGCAGGCTGGCGACGTCGATCTCGTTGTCGAAGTGGCCGATGTTGCAGACGATGGCGTTGTTCTTCATCCGCCGCATGTGTTCGTGCGTGATCACGTTCACGTTGCCCGTCGCCGTGACGAAGATGTCGGCCTTGTCGGCAGCGTAGTCCATCGTGACGACGCGATAGCCCTCCATCGCTGCCTGCAGCGCGCAGATCGGGTCGATTTCGGTCACCCACACCTGGGCCTGCAGCCCGCGGAGAGCCTGCGCCGACCCTTTCCCGACTTCACCGTAGCCGGCTACGACCGCGATCTTGCCGGCGATCATCACGTCGGTCGCGCGTTTGATGCCGTCGACCAGGGACTCGCGCACGCCGTAGATGTTGTCGAACTTCGACTTCGTCACGGAGTCGTTCACGTTGATCGCCGGGAAGAGCAGGCGCTCTTCGCGCTGCATCTGGTAGAGCCGGTGGACGCCGGTCGTCGTCTCCTCCGTTACGCCGCGGATGCCGCGCGCCATGCGTGAGTACCAGCCGGGGTGGTCCTGCAGGCGGTGCCTCACGGAGGCGAAGAGGACGCGCTCCTCCTCGCTCGAAGGGTTATTGAGGACGGAGGGGTCCTGTTCCGCCGTCACGCCAAGGTGGATGAGGAGCGTGGCATCACCGCCGTCGTCCAGGATCATGTTCGGCCCCTGGCCGTTCGGGAACTCGAAAATGCGGTGAGTGAACTCCCAGTAGTCTTCGAGGGACTCGCCCTTGAAGGCGAAGACCGGGGTGCCACCGGCCGCGATGGCCGCCGCGGCATGGTCCTGGGTGGAAAAGATGTTGCACGAGGCCCAGCGGACGTCGGCGCCGAGGGCCTTCAGGGTTTCGATGAGCACAGCGGTCTGGATGGTCATGTGCAGGGAGCCGGCAATGCGCGCCCCTTTCAAGGGCTGGCGGCTCGCGTACTCCTGCCGGATCGCCATCAGCGCCGGCATTTCCGACTCCGCGATCGCGATCTCCTTGCGGCCGAAGCTGGCCAACGAGATGTCGGCGATCCTGTACTCGATCGCCTGCGGGTGCTGGGTGGTGGTCATGGTCTGCTCCTTTCGTCTCCTTGCGGGCGAAAGAAGAAGGCGCCCGCACCACAGTTAGTGCGAGCGCCGTTTATTACGCTGAGCCTGATCCCGGCGAAAGCGGGAACGCAGCGCTCCTCAGCACTGACCATTATATCGCAGCCGCCGGCCGGCCGTGCGGGCGCGGTGCTGAGCTGCGGGACGGCACTCGAAGGCCTCACAGCGTGACTACCTCCACCCCCGGCTCGCCGGCCCGGCGCGAGGCCAACCGGCGGCGCAGCAGCGGCAGCGGTGACAACGGCGCGCGCCGCGTCGCCATCGCTTCGACGATGCGCCCTGTCTCGGCGTAACCCAGCGTTTCGTAGACGTGGCGGGCCGAGCGGTTCGCCGGGTCGACGCTCAGGACCACCAGGTCGCACTCCTCGAGCAGTTGTGCCGTGACGGCCGCCGTGACCGCCGTGCCCAGCCCGCGTCCGCGAAAGTCCGGATGCGTGAAGACGTTGCCAACCACCGCGACGCGCATGGACTTCGAGAACGTGTGTGTGCCCGCGGCTGCTACGATGCGGCCCCGGTAGAGGGCGCCGAAGTACACGCCTTCGCGCACATGCCGCCCGGAATAGGCGATGCCCTCGCCCTCGAGCGCGTACAGGCGGTTCAACTCCGGCGCGTCCGCCGCCAGCAGACGGCGCACAGGGCCGCGGTCCGCGGGCGGCCGGAAGGACTCGGCATCCACGCGCATTCGCATCATCGTCTGGGGCCGCCAGAGGTTGTAGACCTCCAAAAGCTCGTCGACATGCTCGGCCTGGCAGGTAAGCAGGCGGCCGCGAGACCCTGGGTGGAGCCGGACAAGAGCGCCCACGAGACGCGGATCGCCCCAGGCATGGGTCGCTGGGCCGGGGCCGCCGCGCGTGTGCGCCAGGACAGCGGTCGCGCCGCCGGATTCCGCCACGTAGAAGTCCGCGAGCGGAAAGAGCGCGGCGTCCAGGTGGGCTATGGCGTAGGCGTTGAAGGCTTCCGAGCGGCGCAGAAGGTCCAGCAGCCGCGTCCGGTCCTGCACGCGACGGATGACCGCTGTCCTCGTCCCGGCCGCCCAGACGGCCTGGCTGCTACGCGCTGTCCTCGCTGTCAACTTCCACCTCAAGCCCGCGAAGCGGGCACAAGAAAGCTCCTCACTGACCTACAACGCCGTAGGGGCGGGTCAGAACCCGCCCCTACGCCAGCGTGAGAAGCTTTCAGCTACCGAACTCTCTCATCTTCCCCTTCCGTCCTTCGCTGAAGGAAGAAGGGTCGGACTTGGCACCGTGTCTAGCGACCGGTTGCCGGGCTTCGAAGGGCCGATCCCTCCACCACTCTGGATAAGAGCGTCTGCTATTCGGTTGTTCGCAATGATGTTAGGTCGATG
>DATLYJ010000157.1 GCA_035574915.1 Dehalococcoidia bacterium
CTGCCTCGACCGGACACGCTCGGCTTTCCGCAGGCCCGGTTCCCAGAACACGAAGCTACACTCCCAGAGGCCCAGTTGCGAGACCTGGATCGCGGTAGCCTCGATCGAGGTCAGACAGCAGCTTGCCAGTCGTAACAGCGCATCCAAAGATGGCCGCTCCGCCTCAACCATCGGCCGCAGCCAGCGAGGGTTGAGGAGCAACCGCCCCGCCCCCACGTCGCAGAGGTACTCCTCCTCGTCGCTGTCGTCGTAAAGCGAGGTGGCCATGTCTGACACCTGGTGCGACACCGCCCGGGCTTCATTGAAAAACGTATGCGCGACCTCGTGGGCCACGGTGAAGCGCTGTCGCGTTGCCGGATGGCGCTGGTTGGCCCGGACCACATAGCCGGCGCCGTCCGGGACCAGCATGCCTGCCTCCGACATGTCGACCGCCTCGATTCGGCGAACGCCTCGCAGGGACGCGAGCAACTCGATGTCGGAGGGCGGCTCAGTGACCCGGGCGGCAGTGAGCAGCGAGTCGGCGAGTCGATGCATGGCTTCGATGGGGTCTGCCACGCCTGCGTGGCCGCAGAGCGCATGCGCCGCCCGGCTGCGCCATCGTTTAACCGGCATCTCTCAGCGTCAGCTCCGGGAGAGGGAGGATGCAGCTCAGATCCTGGCCCGGCAGCTCTCGACAGTCCCTGGGCAGCATCGTGCCTACCTGGTTGTAGCTGTCACCGGCGGCGCTCCCGCGCTCCCGCCGGGTTGCCCTGAGGAGATCCTCGTCCCCCACGATGGCCTTCTTCGCCATCTCGCGGCTCAGCACTGCGGGGTATCTCGGAGCAGGCCAGGGGTGTAATCAGCGTCCCTCCGTGCTCCGCCGGATCGACTCGTAGACAAAGCGCCAGTCGTCCTTCGTGCGCGGTGCGCGGCCACGGTAGCGGATCCCGGCCAGCATGCGCAGGTCCGCTTCCGGGAGATTCGCCTCACGGGCGAACTCGCGCAGGGACGCTGGCATCTCCTCGATGTCCGGCGCCGTCTCCGACGTCTGCTCCCCCAGAAGCTCGGCCATGGATGTCCCCAGGGCCTTCGCGAGCTTGAAGAGCGTCTGCGCTGAGGGTCGCGTAGCGGCGCCGGCCTCGATCTGCGACAGGTATCCCTTCGACACTCCGGCCAGGCGGGCAAGATCGGTCAACGACAAGCCTTGCTGTTGGCGGCGGCGCCTGATCTCCGCTCCGACCGGCATAGTGCCTCGATCCTAACCCCGCCGCAGCACAATCTACCGGCTCTCGTTCGCAAAAGCAAACAGAATTCTGTTGACATCAGAACGCGGCCTGCGTAGAGTTTCCTACTGAAAACGCTCAGCGTTTGGAGTAGGGTGGATTTTCCGGCGAATGTTCGCCGAGTCGAAGCTGAGGGCCCCGGAGCCGGGTTAATCGCCACGAAAGGTAGTAGCCGCTGGCCCAGGAAGTCCCATGAACCGCCCATCTACGGCCCGAGACACGATCAGACTTGTCGTCTTCTCCGACCTCCACCTCGAAGCCCGGTTTGTCTGGATGGGCGGCAGCCCCGAGGCGCGGCGACGACGGCGCGAGGCGCTGCGCAGGGTCCTCCAGAAGATCTGCGACCTGGCGCGCGAACGGGAGGCAGACGCGCTGCTCTGCGCCGGCGACCTCACCGACCGAGAGCAAGTGTCCGCCGACACGGCCGAATTCCTCCGCCGGACGTTCGCCGAGCTTCAGCCGATGCGTGTCTTCCTCGCCCCGGGCAACCACGACTGGTACAGCGACAACAGCTTCTACGCCCGCGGGTGGAGCCCGAACGTCCACGTCTTCACCGAGAATCAGCTCACGCCGGTGGTCTTGAACGACGCCGTTACCCTCTGGGGCGCGGCCCACAGACAGCCAGCGAACACGCCGGGCTTCCTGGACGGCGGCTTTCGCGTCGCGGCCCCCGGCATCCACCTTGCCCTGTTCCATGGCGCCGAGCGAGGCTGGCTGGCTGCTCAGGAACGCGGCAAACAGCCCCACGCTCCGTTCGACCCGGCCCAGATCGCGGCCGCAGGCCTCCGACACGCGTTCGTCGGCCATTACCACAACCCCAAGGACGACGTCTACCACACCTATCCTGGCAATCCCGAGCCTCTCGCCTTTGGTGAGACCGGCGAGCGAGGAGCAGTCGTAGTCACCGTGTATCCCGATGGTTCCATCGAGAGGGAACGCGTCCGTGTCTCCGAAACCACCGTCCACGATATCGAGGTCGATGTCACCGGCTGTGCCGACCGCGGCGCCGTGCGCGACGTAGTGGCTGCCAGACTGTCCGGCCTGAGTGGCGTTGCGCGAGTCCGCCTGAGCGGCGAGCTGGAAGAGAGCGTCCAGATCGCGGCGTCCGACCTCCAGGACGTACCCAACTCGCTTGACGCCCTCAGAGTCGAGCTTGGCCCGCTGACGGTGGCCTACGATCTCGGGCGCATCTCTGAGGAACCGACGGTCCGAGGGGAGTTCGTCCGTGATGTCCAGGCCGACAGGGAACTCTCGGCCGACGACAAGCGGCGCATCCTCATCACCGGTCTGCGGGCGCTGGACGGGCGCGACGACCTGGAGGTCCCCTGATGCGTTTCGAGTGGGTTAAGGCGATAGCGTTCGGCCCTCTCGTGAATCGAGAGCTCCGCTTCAGCGAGGGTCTCAATCTGGTTTGCGGGCCCAACGAGGCCGGAAAGTCCAGCTGGCATGCTGCCCTTTACGCGGCGCTCTGTGGCCGGCGGCGCGCGCGCGGGCGGCCCGGCCCGGACCAGAGATTTGCAGAGCGCTTCCGGCCCTGGTCAGGCAATGAATGGCGAGTCTCAGCGCAGATATGCCTCGCCGACGGCCGCGTTATCGAGCTAAGCCACGACCTGGATGGCCGGGTCGACCGCCAGGCCGTGCAGCATCCCGTTGGCCGTGACGTCGCCCACGAGATCATCAACGATGGTGCCCCTGACGGCGCCCTCTGGCTCGGTCTGGACAGGCAGTCCTTCCAGGCCGTCGCCTGCGTCCGCCAGGCCGAGATCACGAAGATTCGTGACGAAGCTGGCGCATTGCAGGGACATCTCCAGAGCGCCGCGGCCAGCGTCGCTGCCAGGTCGACCGCGGCCGAGGCCCTCAAGCGCATCGACGATTTCCAGTCGGAGCGCGTCGGTTCGAACCGGGCTCCGACAAGGCCCCTGATGGCCGCCAGAAGGAGCCTGGAGAGAAGACAAGAGGATCTCAGGAGGGCGGAGCAAGCCCAGGCCGAATTTGCGCGCCTCCAGCGCGAGGTCGAGTTACGGCGACGCGAGGTAGCCACGCACGAAAACGCTCGCCACTGCGCCGAGGCAAAGCTGGCAGAACTTCGAGCATCCGAGATGGAGGCACGCGCCGCCCGGGCGGCGGAGCTGGCCGCGCGGTTTCCGGACGGCGAGCCGCGCGACTTGGAGGACGACTCGCTGCTGAGCGAGCAGGTCGTGACAGCCCTGCGCGACTGGGATCAGCGCCCGCAGGACGAAGCGCTGCAGGGCCTCGATATAGCGACCCTGGAGCGGCGCCTGCAGGCTCTCCCGGACCCGGGGCCGGGAGACTTCGAGGAAGATGACGAGGTCAAAGCTGCTGAACGCAGCCTCGTCGACGCCCGGAGGAGTCTGGACGGCCATCGCCTTGCGCGCCCTGAGGAGGCGGCTGTGCCCAGCCGACCACCCACGGCCGGCCGCACGCCACTGCTCCTGGTAGGCGTTGCCGCTGCGGCCCTGGGCATCGTCCTGCTCGTCGCGGGCCTGGTGCTGGTGGGAGCCCTTGTCGGGCTCGCGGGCGCCGGTCTCGCTGGCTACGCGCTGCTGTCTCGGGATGAGGAAACTCGTTCAGATCGCGCGACTGCTGGCGGGCTCAGGGATTGGGAGCGCGCCGAGGCCGAACTCTTGCAGGCCGTGGACCGCGCCGAAGCAGTGCTTTCTGCTGCCCTGAAGGCGCGAGGAGTCGAGGTCGGATCAGGCGAGGAGCCGTCTCAAGCCTACATCCGCTACAGGGACGCCTGTGCTGCCCGCCGCCAGCGCGCGGACATCGAGCGGCAGCGGGCTGCTCTCTCGAGAGTGCAGACTGCGGAGCAGGGCCTCTACGCTGCCGCAGCCAGAGCTGGCGTCGACGGGACCGATGCAGCAGCGGTCGCCAGCCTTCTGCGAGGGTGGCAGGCCCGGCGCCAGGAGCGGCTACGGGCGCTCGACGAAGCTCGCGAGGCCTGGACTGAGTATCGGACCTTGCTGGGTGGCCTTACGCTGGAAGACCTCCGTACCGAGGCCGGGCGGAAACGCGAGGTTGCCAACACCCTCATGGCCGCACTTGACCCTTCTGCCCTCGACGCTGTGGTGCTGGAGGACGATGCCGAGGCGCAGATGGCGTCTCTGCGCCAGAAGGAGAGCGAGGCTCGGGAGGAACTGGCAAGGTCGGTACAGCGCCTGCAAGATCACGCGCGAGATATGCCGGACGTCGTGGCGGCTGCGGAGGAACTCGAAGTTGCCCAGGCGGAGTTGGCGCGCTTGGAAGACCTCGACCGCATCCTCGAGCGGACACGGGCCTTTCTCGAGAGGGCGACCGAACGGGCCCATCTCGCGATCGCGCCCGCCCTCCAGTCCACGTTGCGGCGTTGGCTTCCTGTCGTCACGCACGGCCGCTACGTCGATGCCCTCGTTGACCCGGACAGCCTGGAGGTCAAGGTCCGCAGCGAGGGAGGCACCTGGCGCGCGGCGGAGAGCCTGTCCCATGGCACGGCGGAGCAGGTCTACCTCCTACTTCGTGTCGCCCTGGCCCAGTATCTCGCGAAGCCCGGCGAGCCCTGCCCCCTCATTCTCGACGACGTGACGGCGCAGTCCGACGCCGAGCGCACGCTAGCGATTCTGGAGGCGCTCGCCGAACTGAGCGCCGAGCGGCAGGTAATCTTCTTCAGCCAGGAGGCAGAGGTTCTGGA
>DATLYJ010000158.1 GCA_035574915.1 Dehalococcoidia bacterium
GATGCCACCGGAGGAGCGGCGAGACCGCTTCCAGAGGCTTAGGTCCGCAATCCTCAACCATGACCTTCGCGACTGGTTTGCGGCCCTGCTCGACGACATCGACCGGCACGCGCCCGTCCCGGCGTCCACGGCAGCTTAGCCGGCCCGTCTGATACCCAGAGGCTCGCGGCGACCGGCCGGCGCCGGCTTGTCCTCCGCCGAGCGGCCGAGACGTATGACAAAGGGCCGGGCGATGTCGCCCGGCCCTTTGTTTCCTTCTACTGTCGCGGTCCTACCGCTCTTCCTCGCGGTCGTCGGCGGCCGCGTCAGGGTCCGCCACGAAGGCGGAAGAGGCCGGCTTCGGCTCGTCGAGATCGTCATCGGCGTCGAGGTCGAGATCGTCGAGGTCTTCCTCCTCGAGGTCTTCGAGTTCGAAGTCTCCTTCACCCTCCTCGCCCTCTTCGAGCAGCCGTCGCGGTGCGCCCGCCTCCACCACCGGCCGCGGCGGCACGGTGATCGGCGCGCGCGCCGGGATCAGCTTGCCGATGATCACGTTCTCCTTGAGGCCGAGCAGGTGGTCGGTCATGCCGGAGATCGCCGCCTCGGTCAGCACCCGCGTCGTCTCCTGGAAGGAGGCCGCGGCGAGGAAGCTGCTGGTCGAGAGCGAAGCCTTGGTGACGCCGAGCAGCCGCGGCTGAGCCGTCGCCGGCTCGCCGCCCTGCGACAGGACGTTGCTGTTGGCGGCATCGTACTCGAAGCGGTCGACCAGTTCGCCTGGGAGCAGCGTCGTGTCGCCGGGAGAGTCGATCTGCACCTTGCGCAACATCTGGCGGACGATGACCTCAAGGTGCTTGTCGTTGATGTTGACGCCCTGGGAGCGGTAGACCTTCTGGACTTCCTCCACAAGGTACAACTGGGTAGCCTCCGGGCCCTCGATGCGGAGGATGTCCGTCGGGTCCTTCGGACCATCGGTCAGCTGCTCGCCGGCCTTGACCACGTCGCCGGCCTCGACGCGGATGCGCGCAGCGGCGGGTACCGTGTACTCCCGCTCCTCGCGCTCCTCGTACAGGATCGACACGCGGTTGCTGCTGTCGATGGTGACCCGTCCCGGCAGCCTGGCCACGACTTGCGTCGCCGGTAGGTCGGAGCCCTCACCGCCGGAGCGGGCGAGCACGGCGCCCGCCTCCACCTGCTGGCCCTCGCTGACCAGCAGCTCCGCGCCCGCCGGCAGGTCGTAGCGGTCCGCATACAGCTCGCTGGAGACGACGCGTACGCGCCGGGTCTCGCCCTCGCGCAGGATCTCCACCACGCCGTCGATCTCCGTAATGATGGCCTTGTTCTTGGGTACGCGCGCCTCGAACAGCTCCTGGACGCGGGGCAGACCGGTGGTGATCTCGCCGCCGGCCATGTAGACGCCGCCCGTGTGGAAGGTGCGCATCGTAAGCTGCGTACCGGGCTCGCCAATGGACTGCGCGGCGATGATACCCACGGCCTCGTTCAAGCCGATGCGCTCGCCGCGCGCCGGGTTGCGGCCATAGCACATGCAGCAGACGCCGCGCGGGAGTCCGCAGGTGAGCGGCGAGCGGACGTGGATCTTCGAGTAGCCGGCAGCGATGAGCCTGTCGGCGATCTCGAGGTCGATTTCCTGGTTGCGCTCGACGATCACCTCGCCCGTCTCCGGGTGGGCCATGGTCGACGCCGCATAGCGGCCCACGACGCGCTCCTGGAGCGACTCCAGGACGCTGCGGTCCTGCGGTTCGCCGATCCACACCCCGTTCAGGGTCTCGCAATCCTCGGCCAGCGTGATGACGTCCTGGGCAACGTCGATCAGGCGGCGGGTGAGGTAACCCGAGTCCGCCGTCCGCAGCGCCGTGTCGGCCAGGCCTTTGCGGGCGCCGTGCGTAGAGATGAAGTATTCGAGCACCGAGAGGCCCTCGCGGAAATTGCCGCGGATCGGGAGGTCGATGATGCGGCCGGAGGGGTCGGACATGAGGCCGCGCATGCCTGCCATCTGGCGGATCTGCGCGATGTTACCCTTCGCGCCCGAGGTGGCCATGAGGAAGACCGAGCCGTACTCCGGCAGGTGCTTCTGGATCTCGCTGGTCAGCTCCTCGGTCGCGCGGTTCCAGACGTCGACGCGCGCGTCGTATCGCTCCTGGTCCGTGATCAGGCCCATCTGGTACTGCTCGTCTATGCTGTGGATTTCCTGCTCCGCCTTCTCCAGGATGGCGGCCTTCTCCGCCGGCACCTTGATCTCACTCACGGAGATCGTGACGCCGGAGCGAGTGGCGAACTTGAAGCCGATGTCCTTCAGCTTGTCCACGATCTCCGACGTGCCGTCCATACCCAGCACGCGGTAGCAGTCCTGCACCACGCGCTTGAGGGCCTTGCTGTCCATCGTCTCGTTGCGGAAGCCAATCTCCTCCGGCAGCGCCTCGTTGAACAGGATGCGGCCTACCGTCGTCTCGATCAGCTCGCCGTCCGTGCGGCGGTCCCGCACCTTGATGCGCGCCTGGAGGTCGAGCACGCCGAGCTCGTAGGCGAGGATGGCCTCCTGGAAGCTGCCGTACAGGCCCTCGACGATGCGGTTCCCGTTGGAGCCGCTCTCGCGGTACTCCCCCTTGCGGGGCGACTCCGTCTCCATGTGAGTCAGGTAGTAGCAGCCGAGCACGATGTCCAGCCGCGGCGCCACCATAGGGTCGCCCGAGGAGGGGCTGAGGAGGTTCTTGGTGGAGAGCATGACCTGCCGCGCCTCGGCCACGGCCTCGCGGGCCAGCGGCACGTGCACGGCCATCTGGTCGCCGTCGAAGTCGGCGTTGAAGGCGGCGCAGACCAGCGGGTGGATCTGGATGGCGCTGCCTTCGACCAGCACCGGCTCGAAGGCCTGGATGCCCAGGCGATGCAGGGTCGGGGCGCGGTTCAGGAGGACCGGGCGTGTCTTGATGACGTCGTCCAGCACGTCCCAGACCTCGGGTCGGGCGCGCTCGACAATTCGTTTCGCACTCTTGATGTTGTGCGCCAGGCCGCGGTCGACCAGAGCGTGCATCACGAAGGGCTTGAACAGCTCGAGCGCCATGCGCTTCGGCAGGCCGCACTGGTGCAGCTTCAGCTCGGGGCCGACGACGATCACCGAGCGGCCGGAGTAGTCCACGCGCTTGCCGAGCAGGTTCTGGCGGAAGCGTCCCTGCTTGCCCTTGAGCATGTCCGAGAGGCTCTTCAGCTTGTGGTTGCCCGTGCCGGAGACAGCACGTCCGCGGCGGCCGTTGTCGATCAGGGAGTCGACAGCCTCCTGAAGCATGCGCTTCTCGTTGCGGATGATGATCTCGGGCGCGCCAAGCTCCAGCAGCCTCTTCAGGCGGTTGTTGCGGTTGATCACGCGCCGGTAAAGGTCGTTCAGGTCGCTGGTCGCGAAGCGTCCGCCGTCGAGCTGCACCATCGGACGCAGGTCAGGCGGGAGCACCGGCAGGACGGTCAGGATCATCCACGTCGGCTTGTTCCCGGACTTGCGCAGCGCCTCGACAACTCGCAGGCGCTTGGTGGCCTTCTTGCGCTTCTGGCCCGAAGTCGACTGCATCTCGACCTGGAGCTTCGCGCGCAGCTTGTCCAGGTCGACGCGGTTCAGGATGGCCAGCAGAGCGTCGGCGCCCATGGCGGCGGAGAACACGGTGCCGAATTTCTCGTTCAGCCGCTTGTAGTCGGCGTCAGTGAGGAGCCGGACTGTATCGGTCGTAGCGGGGTCGCGCAGCGACTCCAGTTCCTTGAAGTCGTCCTGGAACTGCATGCGGACGGCGGCCCGCTCTTCCTCGATCTTCTTGCGCAGGGGCTCCGTCTCCGAGGCCGCCTTCGCCATCTCGGTCTCGATGGCCGCGCTGGCCATCAGTTCGACGTCGTTGCGGCGGCGGACGAAGTCCTCCTCCAGGGCAGCGAGCTTCTCTTGCACCAGGGTCCGGAAGGCCTCGACGTGGCTCTCGGCCACGACTTCGTTCGCCGGCACCACCTGTGAGCCTTCGAACTCGATGGCCTTTTTCTGCAGCGTGCCCACGCTCTTGGAGAGCGCCTGCTCCTGGTCCTGCGCCGCCTTCATCAGGCGGTCGATGGCCTGCGTCTTCTCTTCCTCGAGGGCTTGCAGCTCCTCCTCACGGCGCGCCTTCAGCGTGGCGATGGCTTCGTCGCGGTTGGTCTCGATGGTCGTGAGGAGGTCGATGAGGTCCTTCTCGCGGCGGGCCGTCTCCGCATCCATCTCCTGGCGCAGGTGCTCGAGCGCGCGCTTCTTCGCCGCCTCGTCTACGTGGGTGATGATGTACTGGGCAAAGTAGAGGACGCGCTCCAGGCTGCGCGGCGAGATGTCCAGCAGCAGGCCCAGGCGGCTGGGGGTGCCCTTCACGAACCAGATATGCGCGACCGGCGAGGCAAGCTCGATGTGCCCCATGCGCTCGCGGCGCACCTTGCTGCGGGCGACCTCTACGCCGCACTTGTCGCAGACGATGCCCTTGTAGCGGACGCGCTTGTACTTACCGCAGTAGCACTCGAAGTCCTTGGTCGGCCCGAAGATCTTCTCGCAGAAGAGGCCGTCCTTTTCTGGCTTGAGCGTGCGGTAGTTGATGGTTTCCGGCTTCGTTACCTCCCCGTAGGACCAGGACCTGATCTGCTCCGGCGAGGCCAGAGAGATCCGGACGGCGTTGAAGTCGTTGACTTCCAGCAATTCCCTTTACTCCTTCGTCCTGATTCCGTTGCAAGCAGGAGGATCGTGGCGGTGGTCGGGTGTCGGCGGGTTCCGGCCTCGGACCACAAAGGCCACTCCCCGGGTGTCTCGCCCTAGATCGGCTCGCGCTCCTCGGACTCGAAGCCCGTGAGGTTGATGCCGAGCTGCGGCGCTTCCTCGCCGCCCTCCTCCACGAAGGCGACCTCTTCTTCGTTCTCGTTCAGCACCTCCACGGCCAGGCCCAGGCTCTGCAGTTCTTTGACGAGCACCTTGAAGGACTCCGGAATGCCCGGCTCGAGCACGTCCTCGCCCTTCACGATGGCCTCGTAGGTCTTCACCCGGCCCACGACATCGTCCGACTTCACCGTGAGCAGCTCCTGCAGAGTGTGTGCCGCGCCGTAGGCCTCCAGCGCCCAGACCTCCATTTCGCCAAAGCGCTGGCCGCCCATCTGCGCCTTGCCCCCGAGCGGCTGCTGGGTAATGAGCGAGTAGGGGCCCGTTGACCGGGCGTGGATCTTCTCCTCCACCAGGTGGATCAACTTCAGCATGTAAATCTGACCGACGGTGACCGGTTGGTCGAAGGGCTCGCCGGTCCGGCCGTCGTAGAGCGTCTGCTTGCCGTAGACGGGCGGCGCGATGCGGCGCGTCGTCGCGATGTCTTCGGCCAGGCGCTCGAGGTCGGCCAGAGTCGCCTTGCGCGGCAGCTTTTCGCCCACCTCCTGCAGCCAGAGCTCCAGGCAGGCGCGCTTTGCCTCGCCGCGCACGCTCGAGTCGAACACCTTGCGGAAGTCGTAGCCCTTCTCCTTGAGCCACTTCTCGAGTGTCTCGGTGTCGACGTTCTCGCCCCACGTGACGCCATTCCCGGCGTTGATGCCGGGCTTGATGGCGCCCGCCTGCATCGCCAGCCAGGCCCGGGCGAGCTCGTCCTCGATGTCGTGGTCGCGCGCCCCGTCGAAGACCGGCGTGATGGCGCGGAAGCCAAGTACAGAAGCTGCCCAGCCGAGGTGGGTCTCCAGTACCTGGCCGACGTTCATGCGGCTGGGAACGCCGATTGGGTTGAGGATGATGTCGATCGGCGTGCCGTCCGCGAGGTAGGGCATGTCCTCCACCGGCAGGATGCGGGCGATGACACCCTTGTTCCCGTGGCGTCCGGCCATCTTGTCTCCGACCGAGATCTTGCGCTTCTGGGCGATGGACACTCGCACGAGCTGGTTCACGCCGGCGGGAAGCTCATCGTGGTCTTCTCGCTTGAAGACGCGCACGTCGATTACCTTGCCGTGCTGGCCGTGGGGCACGCGCAGGGACGTGTCCTTAACCTCGCGCGCCTTCTCGCCGAAGATCGCGCGCAGTAGCTTCTCCTCTGCCGTCAGCTCCGTCTCGCCCTTCGGCGTGATCTTGCCGACGAGGATGTCGCCCGCCTGGACCTCGGCGCCGATGCGGATGATCCCGTTCTCATCGAGGTCGCGCAGCGACTCGTCGCCGACGTTCGGGATGTCGCGCGTTATCTCCTCGGGGCCGAGCTTGGTGTCGCGCGCCTCGACCTCGTGCTTCTCGATGTGGATCGAGCTGAATTTGTCATCGCGGACCAGGGCCTCGGAGATGATGATCGCGTCCTCGAAGTTGTAGCCCTCCCAGCTCATGAAGGCGCAGAGGACGCTGTGCCCGAGCGCCAACTCGCCCTCGTCCGTGGAGGAGCTGTCGATGAGCGGCGTGCCTGCCGTGACCCGCTGGCCACGCCTTACCTGCGGCCGCTGGTTCAGACACGTGGCCGCGTTCGAGCGCACGAACTTCATCACCGGGTACGACACCTCGCGGCCGTCGTCGTAGCGGACGACTACGGAGCGGGCCGTGGCGCTGATGACTTCGCCGTCACCCTCCGCGACCACTACCTGGCCGGAGTCGATCGCGACCTGGCGCTCGGTGCCGGTCGCGACCAGCGGTCGCTCCGGCCGCAGCAGGGGCACTGCCTGGCGCTGCATGTTCGAGCCCATGAGGGCACGGGGCGCGTCGTCGTGCTCCAGGAAGGGAATAAGAGACGTTGCCGTGCTCAGGATCTGCTTCGGCGACACGTCCATGAAGTCCACATTCTCCGGCGGGTCGGTCTCGAAGCGCTCGCCTCGCCGTACCTCCACTTCGTCGCCGAGGATGTGGCCCTTCTCGTCGAGGGGTGTGTTCGCCTGGGCGATGACGTACTGCTCTTCGTCGTCGGCCGCAAGGTAGATGATCTCGTTGGAGGCGTATGGCCGCACCTTGATGTGCTTCGCGCCCAGCGGCTTCAGCTCCTTCGCGATCTCGGGCGTGATCTCCTGGCCCGCTTCGACCACCACCTTGTTCTTCACGGACACCGCTTCGCGGGCGGTCCTGCCGACCAGCTCCGGGGAGTCCGCCCGGAGCTCACGCACGACCCGCCGGTAGGGCGTCTCGATGAACCCGTACTCGTTTATGACGGCGTATGAGGCCAGGGAGACGATGAGGCCGATGTTCGGGCCTTCAGGTGTCTCGATGGGACAGATGCGCCCGTAGTGGCTGTGGTGCACGTCACGGACGTCGAAGCCCGCGTGGTCGCGGGAGAGACCCCCCGGGCCTAGAGCGGAAAGCTTGCGCTTGTGCGTCAGTTCCGCCAGCGGGTTCGTTTGGTCCATGAACTGGGATAGCTGGCTGCCACCGAAGAACTCCTTCATGGCGGCCACGACGGGGCGAATGTTGATCAGCGCGCTCGGGGTCGCTTCCTCGGCGTCGGTGATCGTCATGCGCTCGCGCACTACGCGCTCCATCCGCAGGAGGCCGATGCGGAACTGGTTCTGGATCAGCTCGCCGACGGCGCGGACGCGCCGGTTGCCGAGGTGGTCGATCTCGTCTGTCTTCCCTTCCCCGTTGTTGAGGCGGATCAGTTCCTTGACGATGCCGATGATGTCTTCGACCGTCAGGACCCGGGAGAGGGCTTCGACCTGCCGCCGCTCGTCGTCCGAAAGGTCATCGAGCGACTTCCCGAACTTGTCGCGCGCCAGGCGGGACTTCGTGTCCAGGCCGAGGCGGCGGTCGATCTTGAAGCGCCCGACGCGGAGCAGGTCGTAACGCCGGGGGTTGAAGAAAAGGGAGTCGACCAGGTTGCGGGCGTTCTCCAGAGTCGGGGGGTCGCCGGGGCGCATACGCTTGTAGAAGTCCTCGAGCGCGCGGTTCCGGGTGCCCGTCTTGACCTCCGGCGACTCCTTGTCGATGGTCGTGGCGATGTAGCGGTGGTCCGGGTTGGTGTCGACGTCCTCGAACCAGGAGAGGATGCGCTCCGCCGTGCCAAGCTCCGAGTCACGCATGCCCTCGACCTTGTCGATCGCGCGCAGCAGCGTGGTCACCGGGATCTTGCGCTTGCGGTCGACCTTGACGGAGATGACGTCGCGGTTGGAAGTCTCGAACTCGAGCCAGGCGCCGCGGTTCGGGATGACCTTTGCGAAGGCGAGGTTGCGCCCGGAGGTCGGGTCCTTCTCGCGCGTGAAGTACACGCCCGGAGAGCGGACGAGCTGGGATACCACCACGCGCTCGGCGCCGTTGATGATGAAGGTGCCGGTGGGCGTCATGAGCGGGAAGTCGCCCATGAAGAGCTGCTGCTCCTTGACCTCTCCGGTCTCCTTCACCAGTAGCTCGACGGAGACGCGCAGGGGCACGGCGTAGGTGGCGTCGCGGTCGCGGCACTCGCGCTCGCTGTACTTCGGCTCGCCGAACTCGTAGTCGCCGAAGCGCAGCTCCATCTTGGAGCCGGTGAAGTCCTGGATGGGCGAGATCTCGTCGAAGAGCTCGCGCAGGCCTTCCTTGATGAACCAGTTGTAGGAATCGAGCTGAACCTTGATCAGGTTCGGCATGTCGAGGACTTGGGGGATCTTCGCGTAAGACTTCTCGGACGAAGGCAGGACCTCGCCGAGGCGAACAACATCCCGAGTCACAACCATAGTTTGGCCGCTCCTTGAATGGTGGCTGAACGCGTTACTGCTGAAGGACAGACTGAGCTAGAGAAAGACTCGCCTCTTCCCGCGCCAAATGGGCCTGATTGAAAAATGGGCAGCAAAGGGGAAGGTATCTAGCCAGGATGATGGTAGTATCGCAGTCCGGCGCCGGCGTGTCAACCTAAAACTCTACCACAGGCTGTCAATACGTGGCGCTGCCAAACGGCAGGTCGCCATGCAGCGGCCATTCCTCTTTGCCACACCCTCGGAAGGCACACAGGGCGCGTCGACACGGCGGCGCCGCCTCGTGCCATCGCGCAGGCAGCCCGTACGGCGGCCGAGCCCGCCTCCAGGCGCGGCCGGGGAGCCGCCAAGGGGACTCCAAAGGCGCCGCGAGGCTGACGGGCTGCGTTTACGTCGGTGAATGTGTAGAGCGGCCGCGGGGAAAGTCAAGCAGCAAACATTGACGTTCACGTCAAGGAATCCGTATACTCAAAACTGCCGAAACTGCTGAAAACTTACATCGCCGAAAGGAATACGCAGGAAATGAGACTCACAGACTCTCCCGAAGAGGCAGCCTGGCGTAAGACGGTCCGCGATTTCCTGGAGAAGGAGCTGCCTGAGGCCCTGCGACCCGACCGGAACCCGAACGCCTCCCCCTTTGCCGGAATGGGCGGCGAGGGAGCCGGCCCAGAAGTGCGCGGCCGGCCGGAAGCGCGCGCCGGTGGCGCCGGTTTCCAGCTCGCCGCCGGGCCGTTGGGCGAGTGGCGCCAGAAGCTGGCGGCCCGGGGCTGGATCGCCCCGGCCTGGCCCAAGGAGTACGGTGGCGCCGGCCTGACCACGATGGAGCAGTTCATCCTCAATGAGGAGTTCGCGGAAATGCGCGCTCCCCAGCTCGGCGGCATGGGCGTGTCCATGGCCGGGCCAACGATCATCGTCCACGGCACCGAGGAACAGAAGGCGGAGCACCTCCCGAAGATCCTGCGCGGCGAGACCCAGTGGTGCCAGGGCTTCTCCGAGCCCGGGGCCGGCTCGGACCTTGCCTCGCTCCAGACTCGCGCCGTCAAGGACGGCGACGACTTCGTGATCAACGGCTCCAAGATCTGGACCTCTGGCGCGCAGTTCGCGAACTGGATGTTCATGCTCGCCCGCACCGACCCCGATGCGCCGAAGCACCGCGGCATTACCTACTTCCTCGTGGACATGAAGACCCCCGGGATCACCGTCCAGCCCCTGGTCACGATGGCAGGCACCGCGGTCTTCAACCAGGTCTTCTTCGACAACGTGCGCGTCCCGGCTAAGAACGTCGTCGGCGAGGTCAACCGCGGCTGGTATGTCGGCACTACGACCCTGGACTTCGAGCGCTCCGGTATCGGGTCGGCGGTCGGGACACGCCAGAACGTCGAGCGCATGATCAAGTGGGCGAAGGAGAACGTCGGCGGCCAGAGCATGCTCGACCGCAACCCGCTGGTGCGGCTGGAGCTCGCCGACAGGCTCATCGAGGCGCATGTCGCCAAGATGCTCTCCTACCGGGTCGTGCACATGCAGAACGTGGGCATGATCCCCAACCACGAGGCTTCGATGGCCAAGCTCTTCTCCTCGGAGCTCGGGCAGCGCATTGCCCGGACCGGGATGAAGATGATCGGCCTGTTCGGCCTTGCCTGGGACCCTCAGTCTCGCTACGCACCCAACCGGGCCCAGTACTCGCGCAGCTACGTAAGCAGCGTCTCCAGCACCATCGCCGGCGGGACGAGCGAGATCCAGCGCAACATCATCGCCCAGCGGGGCCTGGGACTGCCGAGGGACTGATCAGGCATCCAGGCTGGTCGGCTGCCGGCCGCAAGAGACCGGAACAGGAGAGGCCCGGGGACGACCCGGGCCTCTCCGCACAGTCAGGAGTGCGGCACCCTGGTGCCGCTCTCGGCAGCTGATTGGAGCGGCGCGCCCGGGTGCTTACGCTATCGGCCAGTTCGCGCGCACGTCGAGGTCGAGGCCCGCGCGGGCGCTTTCGGCGCGGTAGAAGGCGGCGGCGGCGATCATGGCGCCGTTGTCGGTACAGAGTGATATCGGCGGAGCCCAGACAGGCACCGGCGACTTTTCGGCCAGGGTCGCGCGTAGTGGCCCATTAGCGGCCACGCCGCCGGACAGGAGTACGCAGGCGGCGCCGTGCTCCCTGACGGCGCGCACGGTCTTCGTGACGAGCACGTCGACTACCGACTCCTGGAAGCCGGCCGCGATCTCCGGCACCGGATATTTCGCCTCCGCTGCGAGCCGGCCCACGGCGGTCTTGAGGCCGCTGAAGCTGAAATCGCAACTTTCCCCGAGCCAGGCGCGGGGCAGCTTAGGGGGCTTCGACTTCGCCTCGCGCGCGGTGCGTTCGATGGCGGGGCCGCCGGGAAAGCCCAGGCCGAGGACCCGGGCCGCCTTGTCGAAAGCCTCGCCGGCGGCGTCGTCGCGCGTGCGGCCGAGGAGGGTGTATTCGCCGTGGCCCCGCGCAAGCACGAGTTCACTGTGGCCGCCGGAGACGATAAGCACGACGGCAGGGAATTCAGGCGTCCGGTCCAGGAGCCAGTTCGCGTAGATGTGCCCTTCTAGGTGGTTGATGCTGAGCAGCGGCTTGTCCCAGGCGAACGCCAGGCCCTTTGCCACGTTGAGACCGACGAGCAGGGCTCCGGCCAGGCCAGGTCCCGAAGTGACGGCGATGGCGTCCAGGTCACGCGGCTCGCAGCCCGCCTCTTTGAGCGCCGCCGTCACCACCGGGAGCATCGCCTCGAGGTGATGCCGGGAGGCGACCTCCGGCACGACCCCGCCGTAGCGGGCATGCACCGCCGCCTGGGAGGCGACCACGTTCGCCCGTAGCTGTCTCCCCTCTGCGACGACGCCCGCCGCCGTCTCGTCGCACGACGTCTCGATGCCAAGTATGAGCATGAGTAAAGAGTACAGGGGTAGGGTCCATGGTGCAGCTTGATGCTGCCTGCACCGAGCGCCGGAAGCGGAGGCCAGAGTCGAAGGGCGCCCTCACCGCACCAGCGGCGCCGTGAGTAACTCGTCTCCGACCACGACGTACAGCTGGCCAGCCGCCGGGTCGATGGCCATCGCCCGGAGGTCAGTGATGGAGTTGCTGACAAGCTGGCGGCGGAAGACGCCTTCGCGGTCGGCGATCACGACACGCTTGTTGCCGGCATCGGCGATGTACAACTCGTCCGATGCCGCCGTGGCATAGAGGCCGGAGGGGGCCTGCAGCGGTCTGTCAATGCCCGAGAGGCTCAGGGTAGCGTCAACGCCGTTGCGGAACCGCCTTACCTTCCCCTCGCGCGTGAGGATGAAGATGTCCGTTTGCACGGCCAGCCCGACCGCGCTGCTGATGTTGACGCGGCTTCCCAGCAGGCCAGTCGGCTCGCTGTCGAAGCCGTTCGCAGCCGGCAGGTAGCGGTGGATCTGGTTGCCCTTGGGGTCGAGGACGTAAAGGTTGCCGTCATAGGCCGCGAGGTCGCTCACCGATGCCCAACTGGCGCTGCGCCGAAGGGCAAGGCTCTGGACGACGCCCGGGCGCACCTCGAAGAGGCGCCGGTCGGAGTCGAGCACCAGGAGCCGGCTCCCGGCCGCGTCCCAGACCATGAACTGCGGCCGCCGGGCCTGGACTCCGCCGTACGTCTGGCCCTCCTCCAGCAGCACCGCTGGCGGCCCCGGCGTAGCGACCGGGACCATGATCACCCTGCGGCCTCGGGTGTCCAGCAGGTAGGCGTTTCCGCCCGCCACTACGGCGCGGTCGATCGCTACCTCGCCCGTGACCTGGCGGCCGAGGATAGTGACGCTCTGCATCTGCCCGAGGTCGAAGACGTTGTCCATGGCCGTGAGTGCCGCGCCGGCCTGCTGCCGCAACTCCGCCGCCGTAACGTTACCCGGCTCTATCCGCAGCGCCTCCGCCGTGAGGCGCCGCGTCTCCTCGAGCAGGGCGCGCCGGCGTCCCGGGTCGGACTCGCGGTCCAGGAAGGAATACGTGGTCAGCGCGCGGTCGATGAGCGTCGAGGCCTGCACCTGGCGGTTCTCATGAATGAGGTCAGGCACGGCAAAGGCGGCGACGAACAGGGCCACGGCCACCGCGGCCGAGATCGCTGCCAGCCGCGAGGGCGGCATGTTCAGCCGAAGGCCGCGCGGCGAGCCGGTGGTGCGCGGATAGTCGACCCTGCCGGAGAACTGGTCGTTTCGCAGCCGGACCACAGGCCGCGAAATGTCGAGCGGCCTGGGCATCGAGAGCGCTGGCCCCCTGTCCTCCCGCTCCTCCGGGCGACCCTCGAAGCTCAAGACGGGCTCGTCCGGCCTCTCCGTCGCCGATGTGGCGCCTGATGCCGGCGCCGTGGCCGGCGCGGCCGCGGAAGCGCCTTCCCCAGCGCCTTCATCCTGCGCCCCTTCGAGACACGTGATGGCGTAAAGGGCGAAGTTCGGCAGTCCGCGCGCCCGCAGATACAGCTCGGGCAGGGCGATGTCGGTGCCGCGCTCGATAAGCTGGTCGAGGGCCTCGACGTCCATGAGCGTGTCTATCGCTGTCGAGGCGGCGATCACGACGTCACCGGGCTCCATCTCGATGCGCCGCAGCTCCGGCTCGAGCACGCCTTCCCCGAGCGCGACAGAGCCGGCATCTTCGGGGACCAGGCGAGTGAGCGCCCCGCGGCGCCGGACGAAGACGAGCGTCGGGCCCGCCTGCGCCAGATAGACCGTGGAGCCTCGGACGACAGCGGCCGTCACGCCGACGGCGACGTGCTCCTTCGCGATGCTGCGACGGTTCCAGTCCAGCAGGACCTGGTTCGTGGAGCGAAGGGCGCGCAGGAGACCGCCGGTCAGGGAGAGGCTGTCCTTCAGGAACTCGCGTCCGATGGCCTCGAGCGTCTGGGCCGCGAATTCCTCCGCCTTTGGACCGGCGGGTTCGGCGAGCAGGTGCAGGTCGACCTCCGGCTCATCGAGGCGGCGGCGCGGGAAAGTGCGGAGACGGCCGCCCTCCTCCGTGACCTGCCCATGGTCGACCACGAACCTGGCCACCCAGGTCTGAAAAGGCATAGTCTCGGGTTGTACGCTCCATCGGATGCTCGGCCGCGAGGGGGTTGCTTGGGACGCGGCCGGCCGCAGGCATTATACAAGCCCCCGGACCGCGCGCCGGGACAGGTGAGAGCCGGGCGAACGCAGGAAGGACGGTGGCGGGTCAGCCTCCGCGCGGCCTAGTTACCGGCGACGGCGCTTACGTCCACCTTCGCGTCCGTGCCGAGGATCACGACGATGTCGGCGTTCGGCACAGTCCGCAGCGCCGCATCGGCCGGAGTAGCGGGCCGCACGCTTGTCTTCTTGAGGTCGAGACGTGAGGCGATCCAGCCCGCGGTGTACGTCTTGCCCGTGAAGTCGATGATCTCGGTCCGGGTGTAAGTGGGCTGGGCGGCGTTCGTGGCTGTCAGCGCCTTCTCCGGGAGGTCGCCGCGGTTCGAGCTCAGGAAGCGCACGACCGTCTGGGCGAAGCCCTGGCGGTCCGTGCCGTTCTGGATTTCCACCACTGCGCTCTCCTGTTCGAGGTAGGCGTTGGAGTAGAGCGCTTTCACGATCTGCTCGATGCCGGCCTCCGACGGCAGGAGGACCGCCGCGCCATCCGGGGTCGTGTAGCCCACCGTGGCGGGGCCGAGCGAGAGGAACGCGAGGTCATCCGGGTCCATACCGGCGGCGAGCCTGGCGAAGCCCGGGATCTGGAGGTCGCTGATGTCGGTCTTGATCGTGTTCTTGTAGCTCTTCCAGAGGCTCACCATGTTCTGCGGCTCCGCAAGCAGGTGCAGTTGGGAAGCCTTTTCGAGCACGGCGAGCATGATGCGCTGCTGGCGCGTGATGCGGTCCCGGTCGTCGGAGTTGCGGCGGGTGCGGGCGTAACACAGGGCGTCGCTGCCGTTCATGTGGTGAACGCCGACGCTGAAGACGCACGGGTAGAAGTCACCCAGGCGCTCGGTCTCGGAGTAGAAGGGGTCGTTCACCGCTGTGGGGACGTCGACATCGATGCCGCCCAGCCCGTCGATGACCTTTTTGAAGCCCTCGAAGTCGATGATGACGTAGTAGTGAATCTTGATCTTTAGCAGCCGTTCGACCGTCGCCTTGGCCAGGCCCGGGCCGCCGCCCGGATACCCCATGGTCTCGCCGTAGACCAGCACGGTGTTGATCCGCTCCTTGAACGTCCCACCGCTCTTCGTCGGGATGTCGACCCAGAGGTCGCGGGGCATAGCCAGCCCGCGCGAGGTCTTCGTCGTGGGGTCGATGGTCATCACGAACATGGTGTCGGAGCGGGTGAGGGTACTGCCCTCGATCGGCCGCCGGTCCAGGCCCATCACGAGGATGTTGATGCGGCTGCCGCCGATCTCCGTCGCGTCGCCTGCTTTGTCGATGCCCGGGAGCCGCGCCAGCCCGCCGAGGTTTATCTCGCCGTCGGGGAAGAAGATCTGGTCGACCTGCGTCGCCACGACCAGGGCTGTATAGAATGCGCCGGCGGCGAGCACGAGGATGCCGAAGAGGAAAAGGAACTGGCTTCGGAGACTTGGACGCGAGCTTCTGCGGCGGGGAGAAGGCCGGGACGGCGGCCCTGACGCGTTGGACATCGCACTCACGCTATCGGACGGCGCGAAGGGAAGTCAAGGCGATTAGGCGGCTCCCGGAATAACGCTTTGGTGGAGGACGCGCCTGCCGTGCCTAGCGCGCTGGCCCGGGCCGGCACCCATCTCTGGCCCCTGGAGGCCTGGACTAATTACTCCGAGTCAGATGCGCCCCCGACCCTCTTGGCCAGGTATCCGGGGCCGGGAGTTACTCCGCCGCCCAGTCGCCGGACTTGCCGCCTGATTTCGAGAGCAGGCGGACATCCTGAATCCGTATTCCCCGGTCGACGGCCTTGCACATGTCGTAGACGGTGAGCGCGGCCACGCTGACTGCCGTCAATGCCTCCATCTCCACCCCGGTCTTGCCGGTGGTGCGCACGGTGGCCGTAATTTCGATGGCGCTCTCTGGTTCGCGCGGCTCGAGGTCCACGCTGATACCGGTGAGCAGCAGAGGATGGCACATCGGGATCAGTTCGTGGGTCTTCTTCGCCGCCATGATCCCCGCGACCTGCGCCGTGGTCAGGACGTTGCCCTTCGCGATCTCGCCCGACATCAGCAGGCGCAAGGTGGAGGGCTGCATCAGGACGCGGCCAGCCGCCACAGCAACCCGCGCCGTGTCGTCCTTCGCGCCGACGTCCACCATGCGCGCGCGGCCGCTGTCATCGATATGGGAGAGGCGCCCTTCGCTCATGTCTGGATTGTACGCCCCCGCGGGCCGGCGGGGCCTCCGCTGTCTGCCCCGCTCCGCCCTTTCGGGCTCAGGCGATGACAGGGACGGTCAGTTGACCGTGAGGCAGCACCAGCACGGACCCGGGGAGGCCTTGCGAGCGCGCATCCGCGATTAGCCGCGCCAGGGTCTCCGAAGGGTTGGCGCTGTAGCGCAGGTGCGCAGCCTCGGTCGCCTCACGGCTGAGGCGCGAGTGGAGGTAGACGGCTGCCTTGCGCTGCACCATTGCCTGGACCTGCACCTGCCACTGGTCGTGCCTGGGCGCCTCGGCGCCGAGGATGGAGGCCAGCAGCGCCTCCGGGGACTCGCGCCCGGTGAGAAAGCGGACGTAGTCGTCCGAGCCCAGCCCGTCCTCACAGGCGGCGACCAGCAAAATCGAGCCACCCTCGCGGACGGCCTCGGCGGCCACGGACATCCCCTTCACTGACTGGTAGAGGTTCAGGTCCGCCGGATAGCCCATGTTCGTCACGACGACGATGTCGAAGGGTCCCGGGACCGCCACCGTGTGCTGGCGTGCCGCCTGCTCGATGGCTGCATCGTGGGCCTGGCGCCAGTCGCCGGCGAAGGCGCCCGTGATCCGGCGCTCGCTGTCAAGGGTCACATTGAGGAGGAAGTGCGGCGGGCAGAGGCCGGCGATGGCACGCATCTCGTCGAAGACAGGATTGCCGGCTGCCACGCACCAGCGCGCTCGCGGGTGCGAGAGGTTCTCGGCGCCGTGGTTACTCATCACGATCTCGGCGCCCGCGACCCCGGGCATGACGCCCTTGGCGCCGCCGGAGTAGCCGGCGAACAGGTGCGGCTCCACGAAGCCCGTAACGATGCGCAAGTCAGCCTCGACATACGTCCGGCAGAGCTCGACCGGCGCGCCTCGCGCGCTCCTGCCGACTTCGACGAGCGTCTCCCGGCGACGGGCTTCGTGCTGGACGATGCGGTAGCTTTCCGCCAGGTCTCCGAGCATCTCGCGCAGTTCGGCTTCGGTGTTTGGCCGGTGCAGGCCCGTCCCGTTGAGGATCGTGATGCCGGCGTCCGGGATGCCGGAGGCGTTCAACTCTTCGATCAGCGCTGGCAGCAGCAACCTGTTCGGAACCGGCCGAGTGACGTCGCTTATGACGATCGCCGCAGAGCCGGCTCCTCGCGCCAGGTCGCGTAGCGGGGGGCCGAAGGTGGGCGAGCGCAGCAGCTCGCGCACGGCCCCCTCGGGGTCGGCGAGCGGCGGCACGGCCCTGGGGCGCAGCACGGTGGCAGTGTCCGGCACCTCTACCTCGACCTGGGAGCGCCCGAACGGCAATGGGACGCGCATGGCCGCACCAGAATAGCCCACCAGCGCCAACGACGAGCGCTCGCCCCGGAGGCTCGAGTACGCAAAGCGGCCCGATGGCCTCGCTTGCATGAGCGCTACCGGCCGAAGCGGAGGTGACGCCGGGCGCTGCGTTTCTCGACACCACGTGAGTCCGGCGCTAGGCTGCCCTCGGTGTCCAGGCCCAGCCTCCTTGCCCGCTTCTCCGCCGCCGGAGTGTCGGTGTCCCTCGGCATGTACACGCTCATCGCCGCGGGCATGCTCGCCCTCCTGGTGCTCATACCAGCCGTGGCCTTCGAGACGCCGGAAGTCGCGGGGAGAGAGCAGACGCGCAAGGCGACGGTCCGGCGCGTGCTCGAGGAGCGTCTGCAGGCCGGGCCAAGAGGTACAGAGACCTATCAGCGCCTTGAGCTCGACCTGGATGGCGAGCCTATCCTCATCGAGCGCTCGTTCTTGCCACGGGACGCGCTCGCGATCAAGCCCGGGCCTGGCGACCGGGTGCTTGTCAGCAGGGTGGACGGGCCGGGAGGCCCTGCCTACTTCATCGAGGACTACGTGCGGGAAGGCGGCCTCTGGTGGCTGGCCCTGGCCTTCGGGGCGCTGGTGCTGGTGATCGGGCGCCGGCAGGGGCTGGCGGCGCTCTTCGGCATGGCGATTAGCCTGGCGGTAATCCTGCGCTTCATCATCCCTGGCATCGTCGCGGGTCACGACCCGGTGATCATCTCTGTCGCCGGCGCGGGCGCGATCATGGCCTCGAGTCTCTACATCGCCCACGGGATGAACAGGAAGACCACGACCGCTCTGTTGGGCACAATGCTTGGCCTTGCCATCACGGCCATCCTTGCCCGGTTCAGCATCGAGCTCGTCGCGCTGACCGGCCTCGCAGACGAAGAGTCGGCAACGCTGAACATCATCACCGAGGGCGGGATAAACCCGGAGGGCCTCCTCCTCGCCGGCATCATCATCGGCGCCCTGGGTGTGCTGGACGACGTCACGATCGCCCAGGCCTCTTCGGTCTATGAGATCCGCGCCGCCAACCCCCTGCTCCCGGCCGCCGAGCTCTATCGAAGAGCGATGAACATCGGCCGGGACCACATCGCCTCCACCGTGAACACGCTATTCCTCGCCTACGCTGGCGCGGCGCTGCCGCTTCTGATCATCCTCTCGCTTCAGGCGGAGCCGGCGGGCGTGCTCCTGAACCGCGAGTTCCTGGCGACGGAGATCGCGCGCACCCTGGTCGGCAGCATCGGCATACTGGCTGCCGTGCCCCTAACGACGGCCCTGGCCGCTCTGGCGGCCCGCGCCGGACGGGCGGCAGGTGGCGGCACGGCGCGCGCTACTTCCCTGGCGGCGGACTGACGGCCGGCGTCTCGCGGGGTCTTGCCGGATGGCCTCGGCGGCCAGCTCAGCCGCCGCCTTCGTGACGGCGGTGGTATGATCCCGGCGCCCCGCTAAGCCAAGTGTTGCGCCGGCAGGCGCCTGAGGAGCCAGCCTTGTACAGGGAAAGGTTCAGACTCGATGGCAAGGTCGCGATCGTGACCGGCGGCGGCCGCGGCCTGGGCAAGCAGATGGCGTTGGCGCTAGCCAAGCACGGCGCCGCTGTCGTCGTCGCCGCGCGCACGCAGGCGCAAATCGACGACGTCGCAAAAGAGATCCGCGACCTCGGAGCCAAGTCACTGGCCGTGGCCACCGACATCACGGACCGGAGAGCCTGCTTCGCCCTGATCGACGCCGCGGTCAAGGAGTTCGGGCGGCTGGACGTGATGATGAACAACGCCGGCATCGGTGACCGCCGCCCTGGGCCGCAGGACTTCCTCGACTACCCCTTCGAGAACTGGCTCTACACCTTCGATGTGAACCTCAACGGCACCTACCACTGCACCCAGGCCGCGGGCAAGGTAATGGTGGAGCAGGGGCAGGGCGGCTCCATAATCAACACCTCTTCCGGGACAGCCTTGCGCGGCAACCGCGGCAACGGCGCCTACGGGGCGGCCAAGGCCGCGGTCATCGCCCTGACGAAGACGACCGCGATCAACCTGGCCGAATACCGGATCCGCGCGAATGCAATCGTGCCCGGCTTCGTCGCCCAGAGTCCGCCGCGCAGCCAGGAAGAGCACGACCAGCGCCTTGCCCGAGGCCGCTACATGCCGGTCAGGCGCCTGGGCGAGGCCTGGGAGCTGGGCGCGCTCGCCGTCTACCTGGCGTCGGACGCTTCCAGCTACGTCACCGGGCAGGAGTTCATCATCGACGGCGGCGGACTTGCCGGCGGCTACGCGACGACCGGCTTCGCGCCCGTGGTCGGCGCCTGAGGAGGCAGACGTGACGAACTTCTGGAGCGACGCAAAGCTTGGTCCCGAGGCCTTCGACTTCAGCGGCCGCAACGTGCTCGTCATGGGCGCCGGCTGGAGTGTCGGCAGGGAGGTCGCGCGCGCATTCGCCGAGGCCGGGGCGGACGTCGCCGTGACGACGGCGAGCATGGATGGCGATGAGGTGATGGCCGTCCGCCGGCTCTCGAAAGAGATCGCCGGCATGGGCCGCCGCAGCGCGGAGTACGGCGTCGACATGGCCATCGGCACCAACGTCCAGGTGACAATCCGCCAGATTACGAAGGAGTTCGGCGACATCGACGTCCTCGTCACCGCGCCCGACATGGTTCTCCACAAGCCCGCCGACAAGACGACCGACGCCGACTGGGCGCGCGTCATCGCCGTCAACCTAGGCGGTGTCTTCTACGCCTGTCGCGGCGTCGGCAAGGAAATGCTCTCGCGCGAGTTGCCGCCGGGCCGCGAGCGAAACCGCGGCCGCATCATCTGCATCGCTTCGGCGCTCGGCATCCGCGGCCTCGCGAACACGGCGGCCTACGGGGCCGCGAAGGCGGGCGTCCACAGCCTCGTGCGCTCGCTGGCCCAGGAGTGGGGTGACAGGGCGATAACCGTGAACGGCATCGCGCCTGCCTGGCTGGAAGACACGCCGGGCCTGGGCGACCCTACGCCCGAAGTCAACCAGTTGGTGCGCTACATCCCTTACCGCCGTCCCGGCCGCGCCGATGAGGTAGCGCCTCTGGCGCTCTGGCTCGCTTCCGACGCCTCGGGCTACGTGACCGGCCAGGTCATCGCCGTCGATGGCGGCCTCCTCTGCCATCTCTAGCGCGGCGACGGGCGAGGACGAGTCGCTTGGGGCTCCCGCGCTACGCCGCGACGCGCTACGTGCTGCCCCTGCGCGAGGGTGGCTCGCTGCCCGCAATCGTCGATACGGACGAGCCCGGGCAGTTCGTGGTCAAGTTCCGTGGCGCCGGCCAGGGGCCGCGGGCGCTGGTCGCCGAGGTGATAGCGGCCGGACTCGCCCGCGCCTGCGGGCTGCCGGTCCCGGACGCCGCCGTTATCGAGCTGGCTGAGGGCTTCGGTTTGAGCGAGCCGGACCCGGAGATCCAGGACCTTCTCCGCGCCAGCGTCGGCCTCAACTTCGGCCTGCGCTACGTCCCCGGCGCGCTCGCCTTCGACCCCATAGTCGACGGCCCCCTGGTCGATGACCTGTTCGCGAGCGCCATCGTATGGTTCGACGCCCTGATCATGAACGTCGACCGCACACCCCGGAACCCGAACCTGCTCGTGGAAGACGGCCGCGTCTGGCTGATCGACCACGGTGCATCCCTCTACTTCCACCACCAGCCGGGGGACTGGCGGGCGCGCGCCGCCGACCGCTTCCCGCTGATCCGGGAGCACATCCTCCTCCCGCAAGCGACACGCTTGCTGGAGATCGATGAGGCCCTGCGGCCCAGGCTGACGGCGACGGCGCTGGCAGCCGTCCTGGCATCGGTGCCGGACGAGTGGCTGGGCCCGGGACCGGAGCGGGACCGGGCGGCATACGCCGGGTTCTTCTCGGACCGGCTCGAGAGGGAGAGAGGCTGGCTGGAGGAGGCGCTGCGTGCCAGGGAAGGCTGAATCCGCGCCCGCCGGCGACCACTGGTACGACTACGCCGTGCTGCGAGTAGTGCCGCACGTGGAGCGCGAGGAGTTCGTGAACGTCGGCGTGATCCTGTTCGCGCGCACATTGCGCTATCTCGGAGTGCGCATCGAGCTGGACGAGGCGCGTTTGCGGGCGCTGTGGCCGTCCCTGGACATCGCCTTCGTGAACGAGCACCTGCGGAGCTACGAGGCGGTCGTCGCTGGCGAAGCCGGCGCAGGCCCGATCGCGGCCCTGAGCCAGTCGGAGCGCTTTCACTGGCTGACATCGCCCCGGAGCACCATCATCCAGACATCCCCTGTGCATGTCGGGCGTTGCTCGGACCCGGAACGCGCGGTCGAGGAGCTAATGGACGAGCTGGTGCGGCCGCCGAAGCCGGCCTAGCAGGCCCGTGACGGGCGGATAATAAGGGACCGCGGTCCGCCTCCAGAGCTGCGGCTGCAGGCCCACAAGGCCCTTCCCTTTACGTTTACGTTCGCCTATGATCTCGAACGGTGTTCCCGGTCCGACGGGGCAGGTTCGCGCCGGGCGCCGTCACCCCGCCTCCGTCCGTAGTCGCAAAGCGCTGCGCGCGGCAGCGGCGGGTTGTCTCGCGATGCAAGTCACGTAGGAGGACTGTGGAATGGACCTGGGACTCAGCGAAGAACAGGAAATGCTGCGAAATGTGGCGAGGGACTTCCTCGAGAAGGAGTGTCCCGAGCAGCACGTCCGGGACATGGAAGAGGATGAGAAGGGCTACTCGCCTGAGCTCTGGAAGAAGATGGCGGAGCAGGGCTGGCAGGGCCTGATCATCCCCGAGGCCTATGGCGGCGCCGGCTTCGGCTTCATGGACCTGATCATCCTCATCGAGGAGTTCGGTCGGGCTCTCGTCCCGGGTCCCTTCATCCCCACCACCGTCGCGGCCATCGCCCTCCTCGAGGCCGGCAACGAAGAGCAGAAGAAGCAGTGGCTGCCGCGCATCGCCTCCGGCGAGCAGATCTGGACGCTTGCCTTCACGGAGCCCTCGGCCCGCTTCGACGCCGAGGGCGTGCAGTTGACCGCCAGGAAGGAAGGCAACGAGTACGTCCTCAACGGCACCAAGCTCTTCGTCCGAGACAGCCACGTTGCCGACAACATGGTGGTCGTCGCCCGCACCGGCGGTAGCGGCGAAGACGGCATCTCGCTGTTCGTGGTGGACGCCAAGGCGCCAGGCGTGACCCACACTCTCCTGCGCACTATCGCCTCCGACAAGCAGACCGAGATCAAGTTCGAGAACGTGCGCGTCCCGGCCGCGAACCTCCTCGGCGAGGAGGGCAAAGCCTGGCCCGTGTTCAAGAAGATCGCCAACAAGGCGACCGTCATCGAGTGCGCCTACCTGGTCGGACTGGCCCAGCAGGACTTCGAGATCACGATCAACTACGCGAAGGAGCGTGTGCAGTTCGGCCGGCCGATCGGCTCGTTCCAGGCTATCCAGCACAAGGCCGCCGACATGGTCACGGACGTCGACGGCTCCCGCTACATCATGTACAAGGCAGCCTGGGCAGTCGCCGAGGACGAGCCTGACGCGGACGAGCAGGTCCACATGGCTAAGGCATGGATCAGCGAGGCAAGCCGCCGCGTGGTCGCCCACGGCCAGCAGATCCACGGTGGTATCGGCTTCACCAAGGACTACAAGATCCAGCTCTACTTCCGCCGCCAGAAGGCCGCCGAGCTGGCGTGGGGTGACGCGGACTTCCACCGCGAGCTCGTCGCCCAGGGGATGGGGATCTAGCGACTCGGCCTTCGAATTCGGAGGTCAATCGTCAGAGAGGGCCGGACCGGTGTCCGGCCCTCTGTTCTTGCCCAGTGATGAGCCGGCCCTCGTCCGGGCGGTCGACTGGCCGCTGCTATACTCCGGCATACCGCAAGCCGGAGGAGTGATATGAGCGAACCCGACGTGATCCGCGAGCTTACTGATGACGGCGTCCTGGTGCTCACCCTGAACCGGCCGGACACCCTGAACTCACTCGGCGGCACGATGATCCCCGACCTGATCGCCGCCGCCGGCGAGACCAAGACCAACGACCGCATCCGGGCCATCGTCCTCACCGGGAAGGGCAGGGGCTTCTGCTCCGGGGCCACGATCGTTGGCGACAGCACGACCACGATCCAGGGCGATGCACCCTTGTCGCGGCGCTCCAGTACCGTCAACAAGCTCGGCGTCATCACGGACCTGGTCCTTGCCCTGTTCGAGTCGGACGTGCCGGTCATCGGCGCCATCAACGGCTTCGCGGTCGGCGGCGGCTTCGGCCTCGCCCTGTGTTGCGACGTGCGCATCGCTTCGGACCAGGCCCGCATGGGGCCTATTTTCATCAAGCGCGGGCTCTCGCTGGACTGCGGCGCCAGCTTCTGGCTGCCGCGCATCGTGGGGGTGGCCAAGGCATACGAGCTCGCGTACTCGGGGGAGCCGCTCCCTGCCGACGAGCTCCTCAGGCTAGGGCTGGTCAACAAAGTCGTACCCCACGAATCGCTTATGGACGAAGCGATGGCGCTGGCACGGGCGATCGCCTCCGGGCCGGCGATCGCCTACACCTACACGCGCCGCCTGATCGCGCGCTCGCTGGACAACGACATCCGCGCTCAGCTAGAGCTTGAGGCCGGCTTCCAGACTGACGCGCTGGCCTCGCCGGACGGCCGCGAGGGCTTCCGCGCCTTCGCCGAGCGCAGGTCGCCGCAGTTCCTGCGCTGACACCCGCGCCTCCGCTGAGGATCGAAGCCATCAACCGCTCGCGCCGCGGGTCGCGGGCGTCTGACGCCGCTGCGGCGCGCCATCTGGCCTTACAATCGCGGCAATGCGCAACCCTTTGCGCTGGGCTGAGGAGAGGCCGGCAGCGTCCCTTGCCCTGCTGGTCGCGGCGGCCTTCTCGCTCAGGCTCGCCTTTGCTTTCTGGACCGGACCGCTCCCTCCAGTCCTCTCCGACGCCCAGTACTACGACGCCGTGGCGCGCAGCCTGGTCTCCGGCGCCGGTTACAGCGTCGGCATCGACGGCAGCGGTTTTACGCCGGGCGGGTCACCCACCGCCTTTTTCCCACCGGGCTACCCGTTCTTCCTGGCGGGCGTGTACCGTCTCTTCGGCCACAGCCTGGACGCGGCCCGGGTCGCGAACTGCGCCGCCGCGGCGCTGAGCATCGTGCCCGTTTACCTGGCCGGCCATCGCCTCTTCGGCCGGCGCGAAGGCCTGCTCGCGGCTGGCGGGACGGCGGTGAGTCCGTCCCTTGTTTACTGGACGCCGGTCCTCGTCTCCGAGTCGCTCTTCCTTCTGCCGTTCCTGCTCGCGGTCGCCCTCATGCTGGCGGTGGGGCCCGGCGGGGG
>DATLYJ010000159.1 GCA_035574915.1 Dehalococcoidia bacterium
AAGAGCTCGAGGCCGAGGGCCGGATCGGCCGGCTGGCGGAGGAGCACTATTCCTTCATGGGCTTCCAGGAGCGCGGCTGTTCCGAGTGGCGCGCGAAGTACGGCCCCGAGATCGCGCAGCGGCTCAAGGAGGCCAACGTCAACGCCCTCGTCCTGGCGCCGGCCTGACCGGACTGCTGCCGCAACGTGCCCGTGCTGGCGCGTTCCATCGAAGAAGCCGGAGTCGCCACAGTAATCGTCACGATGATGCCGGATATCGCCTCCAAGTTCCGGCTCTCGCGCATCGTCGGAGTCGAGTTCCCCTTCGGCCATGCCTTCGGCATGCCGAACGATGCCGCCATGCAGCGCAAGGTCTGCGAGGCGGCCGTTCGCCTGCTCGCCGAAGCTACCGGGCCGGAGTCGCGCCTCGACCTCGACATCGAGTGGCCGGTCGACCCCTCGGTCGCCTACCGCGACTGGCAGCCCGCGGAGCCGAGCCCGATCGTGGCCTACAACATGCGCAGGCGCCAGGAGATGGAGGCAGGCCGTTCCGCTGAGTAACCGGGCCGGTCACCTATAATCGAACCTGGAGCCGGCGCGCGCCGGCCCGGAGGTAGCAGGCTCAGCCGGAGTGGCGGAACGGTAGACGCGGCGGTCTCAAAAACCGTTGGGGTGAAAGCCCCGTGTGGGTTCGAATCCCACCTTCGGCACCAGGTCAGTCTCCCGGCGCGCCCGCGGCCTGGCGCAGACTCGCGCCCGCCGTCGCCGCCTTCGGACGCGGCTTCGTCGCCAGGATGAAGAAGACGGAGCCGAAGCCCGCGAGCGCGGCCAGGATCGTGAAGCCGCTCTCGTAGCTCCCCGTGCGGTCGGCGAGCACCCCCGCGAGGAGCGGCCCGGACACCTGCCCGAACATCACGATCAGCGACGAAAAGCCCATGATCGTGCCGAAGGAGCGCCGGCCGAAGTAGTCGGCCCGCATCGCCTGCATCAGGGGGCCGCGCGTGCCCCAGGCCAGGCCGTGCAGCACCGCGAAGGCGATCGCCATCCAGGTCGCGGTCGCGTACGCCACCAGCAACAGGCCCGCGGCGTGCATGGCCATGCAGAGCGTCGCTATCAGGCGCTTCTCGAAGCGGTCGCCGAGGAAGCCGCCCAGGAGCTGGCCGGCCACCTGCATGGCGGTCATCAGCGTTACGATCAGCGCCGCCCCGGCCAGCGAGTAGCCCAGGTTGCCGTGCAGGTGCGAGACCAGGTGCACCATGACCGCGCCCACCACCAGCAGCGCCGCCCCGTGGCCAAGCGAGATCAGCCAGAAGGCCGGCGTCCGCAGCGCCTGGGCCGCATCGAAGTCGGCTGGCTCCCCGGCCGTCGCGGACGGCGTCGCGCCCGGAGCGGTCCTCCCCAGCGGGTCTCCGTCCACGGTCATGCCGTAGTGCTCCGGCCGGAACCTGACCATCTGCACGAGCGGTAGGCCCGCGACGAGGATGAGCACGCCGGAGGCCAGGGCGGTAGCGCGCCAGCCGAAGTGGTCCAGCATCAACACCACCGCGGGCACGAGCAGGCCGCCGACGGCAAAGCCCATCGACATCAGGGCAAGCGCCGTTGCCCGGCGGCGCTCGAACCAGTTGACGATAGCTACCGTAAGGGGAAAGAAGCCGGCCAGGCTCGAGCCGAGCGCCATCAGGGCGAACGCGACGTAGAACTGCCAGGCGCTCTCGATCTGGCTGAAGGCGATGAAGCCTCCGCCGAAGAGCAGCATCCCGACGCGCATCAGTGCGCGCGGCCCCAGGCGGTCCATCAGCCAGCCCTGCAGCGGGCCGAGAAGGCCGCTTTCGACGCGGGTCAGGGAATAGGCCCCGGACAGCATCGTCTTCGTCCAGCCGAACTCCCGTTGCAGCAGGACCACGTATGCTCCGTAGGCCTGGTTGAGCAGCGCCCCGACGAGCAGCTGGATCATGAACCCGGCCGCGACAATCCACCACCCGTAGAAGATGCGCGGCAGGCGCCCGATGACCATGAGTCGAGTTTAGTAGAGGCGCCCGCTATGGGCTTGCGGCGGACGGCAGAGGCCAGCACCCTGCATCAGGGGGGACGAGTGGCAATCGAGAAGGTATTTCGCATCGAGGCCGATGCGCCGGCGATCTGGCGGGCCCTGTGGTCCGAGCTCGGTGACGCCGGCGCCGGCCCCTCTCGTCTGGAGCCGGAGTCAGCCTGGCCGGAGCGCCTGTCGCTGCACGTCGACCTGGCCGGCGTCCGCTGCCGGCTGACCTACACTATCGCGAACGAAGACAACTTCTGCGTCGTCACCGCGGCCCTCGAGCCGCTGGGCGCCCGCTACCGCCTCTACCAGGCCCTGACCTTCGGCCACTTTCGCCGCAACTGCGAGCTGCTGCTCGCGGCCGGGCTCGCGAACCTCAAGGCCGCCGTCGAGGGCGGCGACGGGCCGGAAGCCGGCGGGCCGGCGTGAGCACCGGCTTCCTCTGCACGCGACGCTCGGCGAGGCCGGAGCGGATGCTTGGCCCGAGTGTGGCTGCCACGCGCCCGGACAAGACGCCACCACCTCCTTCCATGAGGCGGATGGGGTCTCGAGCTCCGGGTACGGCCTGAGGAGCTAAGTCGCCGCCGCGACCTTCGCCCGCCGTCTTGCGGCGCCGTTGGTACTCGGGGCGGCCGGCGCGATGTCGATGCCGCGGCGCGCGAAGGCCTGCCGCAGATAGCGCGCCGTGAGGCTCGTGGGGTGGGCGGCGACCTCCTCCGGCGTGCCCTCGGCGATCAGCTCGCCGCCGCGCTCGCCGCCAAGGGGGCCAAGGTCGATGATGTGGTCGGCGTTCAGCATCACGTCGATGTGGTGCTCGATAACAACGACGGTGTTGCCCGCGTCCGCGAGGCGCTGGAGCACGGCGAGGAGGTTGCGCACGTCCTCGAACGACAGGCCCGTCGTGGGCTCGTCGAGGATGTACAGGGTGCGGCCGGTCGAGCGCTTCGATAGCTCCGTCGACAGCTTGACGCGCTGCGCCTCGCCGCCGGAGACCGTGGTCGCCGGCTGGCCGAGGGTGATGTAGCCCAGGCCGACGTCCTTCAGCGTCTGGAGCTTCGAGCGCACCTTGGGGAAGGCGGCGAAGAACTCGACCGCCTCGTCCACCGTCATCTCCAGCACTTCGGCGATGTTCTTGCCGCGGAAGAGGATCTCCAGGGCCTCGCGGTTGTAGCGCTTGCCCTTGCAGACCTCGCACGGGACAGTGACGTCCGGCAGGAACTGCATCTCGATCTCGATGTAGCCCTCGCCCTGGCAGGCCTCGCAGCGGCCGCCCTTGACGTTGAAGCTGAAGCGGCCCGGGTTGTAGCCGCGCAGCCGCGCCTCCGGCACGGAGGCGAAAAGCTCACGGATGGGCGTGAACAGGCCCGTGTAGGTCGCGGGGTTGGAGCGCGGCGTGCGCCCAATCGGCGACTGGTCGACGTCAATCACCTTGTCGAGGTGGCCCAGGCCCTGGATTATGTCGTGCTTGCCGGGCCGGTCGCGGGCGCCATAGAGCACCTGGGCCGCCTTCTTATAGAGGACCTCGGTGATGAGCGTCGACTTCCCTGAGCCGGAGACCCCGGTCACGCAGACGAACTTCCCGAGCGGGATCGCGACGTCGACGTTCTTGAGGTTGTTCTCCCGCGCTCCCTTGATCAGCACGTACTGGCCGTTGCCCGGCCGCCGCGAGCGCGGCATCGGGATCTCGCGCCGCCGGCTGAGGTAGGCGCCGGTCAGGGAGTCCGGGTTCGCCATCACCTCCTCGACCGTGCCCTGGGCCACCACCCTGCCGCCGCCGACCCCGGCCCCCGGGCCCATGTCCACGATGTGGTCCGCCGCGCGCATCATCGATTCGTCGTGCTCCACGATGAGCACGGTGTTGCCGAGGTCGCGCAGGCGGCACAGCGTGCGGATCAGGCGGTCGTCGTCGGCAGGATGGAGCCCGATCGTCGGCTCGTCGCAGACATAGAGGACGCCCATTAGCCCCGAGCCGATCTGCGTCGCCAGGCGGATGCGCTGCGCCTCACCGCCGGACAGCGTCGCCGTCGCGCGGTCGAGGGTGAGGTAGTCGAGGCCGACTTCGACCAGGAAGTCGAGGCGCGCCCGGATCTCCTTGAGGATCTGGTACGCGATGGCCTGCTCGCGCGGCGAGAGCGGCGTGTTCGGGCCCGCCAGGTGGTCGAACCAGTCCTTCGCCTCGAGGATCGACATCGCTGTCGTCTCGGTGATGTTCTTGCCGCCGACCAGGACGGCGCGTGACTCCGGCTTCAGGCGCGCGCCCTTGCAGGTCGAGCAGGGGACGGCGGCCATGTAGCGTTCGAACTCCTGGCGGATGTACTCGGACTCCGTCTCCTTGTAGCGGCGCATCATGTTCGTGATCACGCCCTCGTATTTCGTCTCCCAGCGGTTCGTAGCGCCGCTGCTGCTCTGGTAGACGACGGTCACCTGCCCGGGGTCGCCGTACAGGACGATGCGGAGTTGCTCCGGCGTCAGCTCGCTCACGGGAGCATTGAGGTCTATCTTGTGCTTGCGCGCCGCGGCCTCGAGGAGGCGGTAATACCAGGTGCTGGTCGAGGCGGCGCGCGACCAGGGGATTATGGCGCCCTCGGCGAGGCTCAGGCTCTTGTTCGGGATCACCAACTCCGGGTCGATCTCCATCTTCACGCCCAGGCCGGTGCAGTCCGGGCAGGCGCCGTGAGGGCTGTTGAAGCTGAAGTTCCGCGGCGCGAGCTCGCCGAGCGAGATGTGCCCCTCCGGACAGGCCAGCTTCTCGGAGTAGAGGCGCTCTTCCGGGGCCGGCGCCTCCGAGGCGCCATTGCGGCCGCGGCCGCGCTCTTTCGCCGCCGGCGCCTTCAGCGGCGGGTCGATCGTGACGAGCATGACGCCGCCGCCGAGCTTCAGCGCCGTCTCGACGGAGTCGGCGAGGCGGCTGGCGGAAGCGGCGGAGCCCTCGCCGCCGGGCGCCTCGGTGATCAGACGGTCGACCACGACCTCGATGCTGTGACGCTTGTTCTTGTCGAGCGGGATGTCCTCGTCGAGGTCGTGCACGACGCCGTCGACGCGGACGCGGACGAAGCCGGCCCGGCGGGCGTCCTCGAAGACGTGGTGGTGCTCGCCCTTGCGGTCGCCGATCACCGGCGCCAGGAGCATGAGGCGGTGGCCTTCGGGCAGCTCGAGGATGGAGTCGACGATCTGCTGCACCGTCTGGCGCTCGATGGGGCGGCCACAGACGGGGCAGTGGGGCCGCCCCGCGCGCGCGAAGAGGAGGCGGAGGTAGTCGTAGATCTCGGTGACGGTGCCGACCGTGGAGCGCGGGTTGCGGCTGGCGCCCTTCTGGTCGATGGAGATCGCCGGGCTCAGGCCCTCGATGTAGTCGACGTCCGGCTTCTCCATCTGGCCCAGGAACTGCCGGGCGTAGGCGGAGAGGGACTCGACGTAGCGGCGCTGGCCCTCGGCGTAGATGGTGTCGAAGGCGAGGGAGGACTTGCCGGAGCCGGAGAGGCCAGTGATGACCACCAGCTTGTCCCGGGGGATGGTGACGTCGATGTTCTTGAGGTTATGCTCGCGGGCGCCGCGGACGATGATCGCTTCGTGGGGCAAGAGGGTTCCCTTGTCGCGGGCGTGGTAGGGTTATCATTCTAGCCACGGCGGGGGACTCGAACAAGGGTGCTAAAGAGTAGTGTCGTTGCTCCGAGAATCTGTCCGCTGGTTCTGCTCAGTAGATTTGTCCGTTGAGACGCTAGCGATGATTCTGTCCTTCCATGAGAGAAGACCCCGTCATCTTGTGCCAGAACCTGATCTACGGAGAGACTCACTGACCCTACTACATGGTTAAAGGGAGCGAACCTTCGTGCTGGAGCGTCAGGCGCAACTCCCGCACGAAGGGGCTTCTACCACCTTCGGCCGTGCCACCACCTGCGAAGCGTGAGCAGCGCCCCGACGGCTATCGCCAGGGCAAGTCCGGCTGCGGCGCCCGCCCAAAGTTGCCAATTGCCGTCACTTTGCTCCGCGAGGGGACTGGCATCGGGAGCAGGGTGTGGCGTCGTGAACGTAATGTCGAGGGAGCGCGTTCCTGGAGCGCCATCCGGACTCTCAGGCACGGGCTGACCGTTGATTCGCAGTTCGATGCGGTCGCCGGCCTTCGCGCAGCCTCGAGTTGCCTGATCGGACCGGACAATGATGACGTACCAGGCGTCGCCGGCTGGTTCTTCAGGCAGGACTTCCCCCTGGCCGCAGGACCGCCCTTTCACGAAGGCCTCGATAGTACTGCGGGGTGGCGGGTTCTGGCCCCTGATCAGTCCGGACAGGACGGTCACCGGCGGCCCGAAGACGAGGTTTAGCGGTGGAGGATAGGATGCTGCGGCGCTTCCCGAAAACATCGTGGGCGCGCGCGGAGGCATCGCCTTCCAGACGGCAACTTCGTTCGCGAAGCGGCCTCCCGAGCGGAACCTGATGGTGTCGCCGTCCTTGCCGCAGCCACGCCGCTCGGACTCCCCGAGCACCTCGATGTAGAACGTGGAAGCGGCCGCCTTTCCTCGCGGCCCATGGCTTGCCCCGGGAGCAGTAACTGCCTGGCCGCAGACGGTGTTGCCGATCACAGCCTCGATCGCCGTGCCTGCGGACGCACCTGCTGAGTCGATGTAGACCGCTCCGACAAACCACGCCCGCTCGACCGCCGCGGAGGCCCTGGGGCTGGCCACCTGCCCTGCGGCCAGTGGCACAAGCAAGGCCGCGCACCTCATGACGTTTAGCAGTTGTCGAGGTAGATGCATTGCCCTGCCACCTCCTTGTCCCTGAACGTTGGGAACTGCCTGCTACGCGGCGGCGTCTGCATGATTGGTGCATCTGTGCCGTCGGAATGGTCGGCCCGACCTCGTGCGAGATGGTCGCGGCGATGCAATCGTAGTAGCCCAGCGGCGGCGGCTGCCAGGGGACGAGGAGTGGCATCGCGCCTCGGTTGTCTCCGCGTATCACGCACGCCCGCAGAAGCCTTCCCCTGAGGTTGATCACGCACCCGAACAAGCGTGCATTGGTTCCAAGTCGCCCTGAAAGGCCGACCGGCGCGGCCCGGCAGCCAGTGTCCGGGGTATCTTCAGTCACACCTCTTCTCCGCTCTGCTTATCGCGAGCGCGCGGACACGGGAGGTCTGAGTCTCTGTATGCCTCTTCGCCGTGCCGCCACCATGACTCCGGCGGCCAGGACGAGAGTGGCGAGGCCGACTAGAGCCACATCGGTCTGCAGGCCCGCCCCGCTTGTGGATGTGGAGTCCTCCGGCTGCGGCGGCGCGGCAGCACCTGCCGGCAGGCCTTCCCCAGTCTGAGGGGGTGTCACGACGAGACTTATCTCCCGGACGGGTTCTCCTGGGATCGCACGGCGCCAGGCAATCGCGGGCTGTGGCTGCGCCACTACTCCCGGCTGACCGTCGGGGTAGAAGATGATAGCAACGATATTGCTATCAGCGGGGCAATCGGAACTGAGTACGGGGGTCAGATTGGCTACGCCCATGACGACTGCGACTTGGGCGCACCTAATCGTGCGCTGCTCCACGGGACCTGCCTGGGTTGGCGGCAGCACCCTTGCCAGGTCGACAGTAGTTCCGGCGGGCGCTGCCCTCGCCCCTCCCCGTTCGCGGACCTCTATCTTGTGAACTGGGCCGGTGCCGCTTGTGTCTGGAGCTGGGGGCGTGGAGACAGCCCGCGTTGGCGCCGGAGTGTCCGCGAGTGCCCGGCCGGACGCCGCCGCCAGGAGTAGACCCGAGAGCAGCGCCACGCGCATTGCGTACATCGTTGTCCTCCTCTTACCAGGGGCAGTAGAAGTAAAACGGAATGCACCACTCCGGGGTGCGGCGCTCACCGGCCGTTGGGGTCAGGGTTCCGGGATCGGGACTCCGCATGATGGTTGTATGGTCAGTGCCCTCGTCCTTAAGGCCCAGGGCGTGCCCGACTTCGTGCGAGATGACAGTAGCTGCTGAGTCATTTCCTGTATCCAACGTTGCCTGACGCAAGTGCAGATTACACTTCGCACTTATCCAACGATGAGGGCGTTGTCTTCCACCAGTTGTCCCTATCGTTCGCATATCGTCAGGCCCGTCAGCAGCACGAAGGCATGCCGAGGCGTGGCCTGCGGCCCGGCAGCCCGCCGGGCCGCCGCCATATCACGCTGCCGTATCGGAAGGACACGCCAGGAGCGGGTTTCAGCAGGACCTGGCGCCAGGTCGGCGCCCCGGCAGCCTCAGCGGCCGCCGGCCCCGGCCGCACGCATCCGCGCCAGCACCATCTCCACCACCTCGGCCCAGGTGTCGGCGCGCGGCGGGCCGACGTCCAGGTTGGCGGAGTTCGTGAAGACGATCGTCTCCTTGCCCTGGTCGCGCAGCCGCTTCACGTTCTCGGGCGAGTCCTCGACGTACATGTCGGCGCCGACGTCCGCCTTCTCGCGCATGAAGCAGAGGTCCCAGTAGGGGATGTCGTGGTAGTCCAGCCAGTCGACGGTCTGGCGCACCGCCACCTGGTGGAAGTACTTGATGTAGAGGCGATGGGTGATGATGCGGATGCGCACGCCTTCGTCCGAGAGGCGGCGCAACGCCTGCGGCGCGCCCGGCATAACGGGCAGCACACGAAAGAGGTCGCGCTGCGTGACCGCGAAGCGGTGGAGCGCATCGTAGCCTCCGGGGGCTTTGTCGACGCCCCACTCCGGCAGGTCCCAGGTCACGGCCAGCGGCAGCTTCTCGACCGGCACGCCGAGCCACTCGGCGGCGATCGGGCGCAGGCCGGCGTAGAAGTCGGCGCAGACGCCGTCGAGGTCAACCCCCAGCACGAACCGTCGCTCAGTCATCAGCGTTCGCGCTGAGTTTAGCGCTCTCTGCCGGCCTCCTGCCGCCCTGCCCTCAGGCGCCAACATCGGCTAAACTCACGCCGATGCCTCCCGACCTCAACGCCAGGCTCGAACGCGCCCTCAACCCCAGGACTGTCGCCGTCGTCGGCGACAAAGGCCCCGGCTTCATGTGGCTCCGCGGTTACCGCGAGTTCACCGGCAAGCTCTACTCCGTGCAGGTCGACCCCACCCAGATCGCCGGTATCGAGGCACTGGGAGTGCCGAATTTCACCAGCCTCCTCGACATCCCGGACGAGATCGATTACGTGCAGGTCGCTGTCCCCCGGCGCTTCGCGCCCCTGATCGCCGCCGACGCCGCCAGGAAGAAGGTCGGCGCCGTCGCCTTCTTCACCTCCGGCTTCGCCGAGACGGACGAGGAGGAGGGCATAAGGCTCCAGGAAGAACTCACCCGGATTGCCAGGGAGAACGACCTCCTCATCATCGGGCCGAACTGCATGGGCCTCTACAACCCGGCCGTGAAAGTACGTCAGTCCGGCCAGCAGCAGGTCGAAGCGCCCGGCCCGGTCGGCTTCATCTCGATGTCGGGCACGCATGCCATCAACTTCGGCGTCACCGGCGCCGCCAACGGCGTCCGCATCTCGAAGTCGGTCAGCATCGGCAACCAGATCGTCCTCAATGCCGCGCATTACCTGGAGTACCTGGCCCAGGACGCGGACACGCGGGTCATTGGCATGTACCTGGAGGGGGTCAAGGACGGCCGCGCCCTTTTCGCCGCCCTGAAAAAGGCCAGCGCCGCCAAGCCCGTCATCGTCTGGAAGGGCGGGCAGACCCCGGAGGGCCAGCGCGCCACCCACTCGCACACCGCCTCCCTCGGCACGCCGGCGCGCATCTGGGACGCCATTGTCAGGCAGTGCGGACTGATTGCCACCAATAGCCTCGACGAGACGATCGATGCCTGTAAGGCCCTCGTGTACTCGAAGCCCGCGACCGGGCGCCGCATGGCCTTGCTCGCCATGACCGGCGGCCAGTCCGTCGTCATCACCGACGCTTTCGCCAAGGCCGGCCTAGAGGTCCCCACCCTCACAGAGGGCTCCTACGCGCGCCTGCGCGAGTTCTTCAACATCATCGGCGGCAGCTACCGCAACCCCTTCGATATGGCTGGCACCATCGGTCAGCGCGGCGCCGTCAGCGAGCACGACAACCTTCGCGCCATCCTCGAGATCGTGGACGCTGACCCGAATATCGACGCGATCGCCGTCGAGACGCGCGGCCCCGGTGGTGGCGGCCCCCCGGAGCAGCAGATGCGCATGGTGAACGCCCTCAAGGAGCTGCAGGAGCGCTCGTCGAAACCCATAGTCACCATCGTGCACCCGGGCGCCGACGAGGGGAACGCGGCCCAGGGCCGTCAGCTCTTCCTCGAGAACGGCCTCGCGAGCTTCCACAGCTTCGAGCGCGCGGCGAAGGCCCTCGCCTCGGCCATCGGGTACTGGCGCTGGCGCGCTGGCCTGGACTAGCCGGAAAGGAACCAAAGATGAAAGTCCGAGACGTCATGACCACTCCTGTCGTGCAGATCAAGGAGTCCGACACGGTCCGCGCGGCCGCCGAGCTCATGGTGAAGCACCGCACCGGCGCCCTCGTGGTGGTCGATGCCAACGGCAACATCGCCGGCGTCGTCACTGACCGCGACCTGGTCACCGAATGCGTCGCACCCGGCCGAGACCCGGCGACATTCCAGGTCGGCAACTGCGTCGCCGAGGACTATGGCTCCACCCAGCACCCCACGACCGTGAAGCCCGACATGGAGAT
>DATLYJ010000160.1 GCA_035574915.1 Dehalococcoidia bacterium
CCAAGTGATCCCGACGAACCGCTCACCCCCGAGCTTGCTCCCGAGGAACCGGACGTGACGCCCGACGAGCCGCTCGGGCCGAAACTTTCACCCGACGAACCCGACAGGCCCGACGACCCGCTGACGCCCGAGCTGGCCCCGGAAGAACCGGAACCTTCTCCCGACGAGCCGCTAAGGCCGGTGCTTCCCCCGGACGAGCCGCTCAGCCCCGAGGCTTCCCCCGAGGAGCCGCTGAAGCCGGAACTCTCGCCGGAAGACCCGCTGAACCCCGAGCTTTCGCCCGACGAGCCGCTTTCCCCGGACGAGCCGCTGAAGCCCGAGCTTTCGCCGGATGACCCGCTCGACGACTCCAGGCAGCAGCCGAGTGCGTACACCGGCACGTTGTCCACCGTCATGCCGACGAAGCGCATCAGGTAGCGGCCAATGTGCGGGAACTCGCAGGTGGAGTAGCCGTAGAGCGGCACGCCGCCTTTCAGCCCCAGGAACCGGGCCAGCACCCGGGGCACGGACGTGTGGAACGCCGCCGGCCCCGAACCCGAGCCGGGGCAGCCGAGCGCGTAGACCGGCACGCCGCCTTTCGGCCCCACGAACCGCGCCAGGTATCGCTGCGGCAGGATCATTGGTTGATGTCCAGCACTTTGCACGTGAACAGCGTTTGCCAGGTCTTCGTGTCCACGTCGTAGCGCTGCACCTCGCCGGGATAGTAGCCGTCGGAGTCGGGCACGTTACTGGTGATGAGCACGTGGGCCTGGTAGTCGGCGTCATCCAGGCGCACCACGGCCCAGCGCTCGGTAGCGCCGGTCGTCTCGATCCACAGCACCCGCGCTGAGCCGTGCGGCTGGTTCCGCAGTTTCTGCGTGTCCCCGTCGATGATCTCCGCACAGCCATAGAGCTGGTCGGGATCGACTTGCAGGCGCACCGGCACCACGCCGGCGATTACCGCCAGGCCGATCTTGCCGGCCGCGATCGGCTCCAGCAGGACCCCGAACTTCCCGTTGTGGACGTTCTTGACGGGAACAATGCTCTGGAACGTCACCTGCCGCTTGAACTCGTCAAGGTTGTCGGCCGGGAGGATGATCGGCTCGGTCAGGCCCAGCACGGCGAACCGCCCCCGGTCCGCCCCCGAGGCGTTCTTCACCTTGACGATGCCGCTCTGCCGGAAGAACTGCGACGCTTCCGTCCCGAACTGCTTGTGCTCGCGCGCGGCGCGGGCGGCGTCGAGGAAGGCGTTGAACGCCTCGGCGGTGATCTCCAGCCGCTGGCCGGGCTGGACCTTCTTGAAGGCGTCGCCGGCCATCAGGTGCCGATCCCCAAGAGTGAGAAATCCCCATACGGGTAGACCTGCTCCACGTAGACCGCCGCCGGCTGCTTGACCAGCACGTCCTCGTCCTCGGCGTCCTGGTAGCGGACCCAGAGGTACTCCCAGCCCTTCTTGTCGATCCCAGTGATGTCGCCGATGGTCAGCCCGACGGCGTTCGGGCTGGCGGCGAAGCTGAAGGTGATCTCCCAGTCCTCCTGGCCGCGCTGCGAGCCGGAGGCGCCTTGAAAAAGCACCTCGCCGGGCGCAAAGCCCTTGAACGGCGCGGCGTTGACCTTGCCGGTGAGGTAGAAGAGGGCCGCCTTGTAGGCGGGCGTGACCAGCGCGACGGGGATGTAGTGCGTCTCCTTGAAGTTGTAGACCGGGATGGTGATGTCGGTCCCCTCGACCGAGTCGTTGTTGACGCCGATCGCGCCCTTGAAGTCGGGCGGGTCCTCGCCGGGCGGGGCGTAGCTGGCGACCGTCTGCAGGCTCTGCGTGATGTGGGTCGTGCCGCCGCCGGTGTCGAACGAGAACGACGACTCGCCGGGCTGCTTCGGCTCCAGCTTGCCGTAGCGGACCGAGACCTCCCACAGGCCGCTTCCCTGGTGCGAGATGTGGTAATTCTGGAACACCAGGCCCGCGTAGATGGCGGGGATCGTGGCCTCAACGAGGGTGCGCACGGCCGCGTCGTCTTCCGTGCCATCGACGACGTACAGTAGCTCCACGGACGGGTTCTCGACCCCGACCGTGGTCTCGCGGCTGTCGTACTTCTCGATGATCACCGCCATCGATCATTCCTCACGCGAAGACCAATCCGCCGTTCTGGGCCTCCCGCACGAGCTGCCCGGTGTTGCGCGCGACCTGTTCGCTGGCCCGTGCGGTGCGCTCGGCTAGGCTGTCGGAGCCGAGGCCCGCCACGGCGAAGGCGCTGAACGTCCCCTTCACGTCGGTCTTGGCCTCGGCCTCGTCCAGGCCCTCCAGGTCGAACTCAGGCCGCCGCTGCTGCTCGCGGTCCATTGCCTCCAGCGCCCGCTCCAGCTCCATCTGCTCACGCTGCGCGGCCAGCTCCGCGGCGCGCTCCTCCAGGGCGCGCTGGGCCGCAGCCACGCGCTCCTGGTCGGCGGCGTTGGCGGCTTCGATCTCCCGCTGCCGCTCGCGTCGCTCTTCCTCCTGCATCTGGTTCAGGGCCTCCTCGCGCTGCCGCCCCGCTTCCCGCGCCTGATCGACGCGCCGGGCGCGCTCCCGCACGCGGCGGTCGAGGCGCTCGCGGGCCTCGCGATTCTGCTGCTCGACCTCGCGGTTGATGGCCTCAACCTCGCGCCGGGCGGTGGACGGGCTGAACAGGTTCCGCACTCGCGCCCAGGCCCGGCGGAAGAAGCCGACGAACTCGTTGAAGGCGATTTGCAGGCCCGTGCAGAAGGTGTCCCAGCCGTCGGCCAAGGCGTTGACCACCGTCCAGAAGGCGACCTCGATCCCGGTCCAGGCGGTGTTGAAGGCGCGGGCGACGGCGTAGACGGCGCTCCAGAACAGCTCGACGAAGAACGACTTGAAGCGCCGCCACGCCGCACTGATGGCGGCGATGCCCGCCTCCCACACGACCTGGATGCCGAGCCAGGCGACCTCCATCGCCCCGGCCAGATCGCCGGCGGCAATGGCATCCTGAATCCCCTGCCAGGCTGTGCCTGCCGCGCCCAGGAGCTGGTCGAACCCTTGCCCCAGCGCCTCCAGGGCCATGTTCCCCTCGTCGGTGGCGAAGAGGACGGCGGCGGCGATGCCGCCCACGGCCGCGACCACCAGGCCGATCGGAGACAGAAGAAGACCAATGGCCACGGCCAGCAGCTTGACAGCGACAACGGCGGCAGAGATGGCGAAAGTCACCACGCTGATGGCCGAAGCGACGACGTAGATGATGCCGCCGAGGGCCATCAGCGCCGCGCCGATCCCGATGACCGCGGCGATGACGGCGGCGATGATCGTGACCGTCTCGCGGTTCTCGTCGATCCAGCGCGCGACGTTGGCAGCGACCCGCGTGATCCACTCGGCGACCTGCTTGAGCGTGGGCGCCAGCGCGGCGCCGACCATGAATACGACCTGCTTGAGCGCCCGCCACAGTTGCGACATGGCGTCGCCGAACTCCTCGGCCGCCTGGGCGTCCTCGGTGCTCATGGTCAGGCCCAGGCCGTTCGCCTCGCGGCGCAGCTCCTGGATGCCTTGCGCCCCCGTCGAGAGCAGCGGCAGCAGATTGGCCCCCGAGCGGCCGAAGATCTCCATCGCCAGCGTGGCGCGGTTGGCCGGGTTCTGGATGCGCGACAGGCGGTCGGCGATCAGCTCGAACTGCTGGTCGGGCGACAGGCCGGTCAGGTCGGCGATGGTCAGCCCCAGCCTCGACAGGTTCCGCCGGCCCTGCGCCGACCCGCGGGCGGCCTCGATGATGCTCCGGCTCATCGTGCGGAGGCCCTTCTCCAGGTCCTCCGCGCCGGAGCCCGACTGCTCGGCGGCGTAGCGCAGCTCAGACAGTGCCTCCACCGCCACGCCCGTCCGCTGCGACATGTCGAGCATGTCGCTGCCCATGTCCGCGAACAGCTTGGCCGCGCCCAGGAAGGGGAGCGCGAGCGTGGTCCCCAGGCCCACGATCCCCGCCCCCACCGACATGATGCTCGCGCCGAACGCCTTTAGCCTCGCGGCCGCGGCGTTGAGCCCCTTGACGAGCCGGCTGTCCTTGACGAACAACTCGACGTAGGCGGCACCGGCGCGAATCCCCGAAGCGGCGGCCATCCTCACCTCCTGTCCACGAACACCTGCTTGAGCACCTCAATCGACGCCTTGCGCACCGGCAGCTCCCGCCGGCGCTGGTAGGGGTTGAAGTCCGCCGGCTTGTAGGGCGTGGGCTTTTTCCGGTGGTCGCGGTGGACGTTGGCCGTCAGCGCCAGCAGGGCGGAGGTGTGCGCCCAGCGCTCGCGGCTCCGGGCCTCGGCCATCAGGCAGAGTTCCCGGAGGGTGAAGGGCCCGGGGTCGATTCCGAGGACTCCGGCGCAATGCCAAATGAGCGTAACAACCTGTTCGCTTCGCGGTCGGCGTCGAACGTCTCCAGGACCTTCTCGGCCTGGCCCAGCAGCCGGTCCCGGACCTTCCGACTCTCGGCCACGATCTTCCGCAGGCTGCTCCGCGCCCTCGCTTCGGGGAAAAAATCGATCAGCTCCTCCAGGAAGGCGTCGGTCGCCAGGGTGATGGCGTCGCCCGCCAGCGCCCGGCCGAAGTCCTCGTCGCTGACCTTCTTGGCGTCCGCCTCGTCCTTGCAGAGGCAGTACAGCACGTCCGCGAGCATCACCGGGTCGCCGACCAGGGCGCCCAGCGGCTTGAAGCCGTCGTCCACCAGCTTGTACAGGTCGACATTGAGCAGGCCCCGGACGCGCTTGATCGCCGCCACGTTGATGGCGATGGTCCAGGTCCGCCCCGCGTTGTCGTTGAAGGTCCGCATCGATTGCTCCCGGCGATTCACTTGGCCACACGGATCGGGATCGGAACCGGCTGCCATTCGTCGTCGAGGTCGCCAGGCCAGGGCCGGAGGGGGATCGGGACCGGCGTCCAGACCTCCTCGGCATCAGCCGCCTTGGGCCGGGTCCGCTGGGCAACTTCCGCTGAGCAGCCCCACATCGACACCTTGCGGCCCATACCGCTGGTGCAGCAGACCACCGAGACGAGTTCGTTGGTGTCGCTGCGGAAGATGCCGCCGCCGGAGTCGCCCGACGACACGCTCAGGTTCATCCGCAGCTGGCCCTGGCCGTTCTCGCGCTCGACAACGGTGCCGTCTTCGCGGTTGCCCGGCCTGTCCACGCCATAGCCCATGTGCCAGATCGCCGTGCCCGGCTCGGGGTTCTTGGCGGCAATTAGGGCGTAGGGCAGGTCCGCGACCTCCTCTTCGGTCACGCACCAGGCCACATCCGGGGTCTTGTGATGGGCGACCACCCGCAGGCCCAGCGACCGGCCGTCCTTGAGCGTGAGCGTGCCGCGCTGCCCCACGTCCGACACGCAGTGGGCGGCGGTCAGCACGTCCCAGCGGCCGTCGGGCCGACGCGGGCCGATCACCGTGGCCGTGCAGCCGGCGTTGCCGAAGCGAATGCGGCCCAGGGCGCCCGCCGGGTCGAGCTTGCCGCCGCCCGGCGGCTTGGGGTCGGGCTTCGGCGGTGCCGGTGGGGTGGGCGGGACTGGTTGACACTGCTCGATCTCCACCGTGACGCGCGCCTCGTCCACCTGCAGGCTGTCGCCCACGGTCCGAATGGCCAGCAGCTCGACCTCGTAGTTGCCGGGGTGGGCGGCGAACTCCAGGACGCCCCGCGGCGTGGTCGCGCGCTCGACGCCCTTCGAGGGATGAACGCGCCACAGGAGCGCGGCCTTGGCGTCCACGCCCTCGGCGCGGAGGCGGACCAGGGAGTGCGGCTTGTACTTCGTCTCGCCCGTGATGCGGAGCGTGTCCGCCCGCGCCGCGGCGGGAGCGAAAACCAGAACCAGGGAAACCAAAAGCATCGAACGCATGGTGCCTCCTCGGAGGTGGATCAGGGAACGACCATCCAGACGGGCGGGTTGACAGAGTAGGTCGGCTTGACAGTGACGCTCACGGTGACCGCCTCCTCCAGCGGCTCGTTGCGGCTGAAGTTGGTGACCATGCAGGTGGCGCGAAGCCCTTGCGAGCCGGCCGTGGCGATGTCGCCGTCCATCACCGCGAACTCGACGGCCCCGCGGTTGAGGAAGGCGTCGCGGATCGCGCCGAAGTCGTCGTCCGTGGTGTCCCAGACCATCTCGAACTCGATGGAGCCGTCCTTGAGCGTGGCGACGGTGGCCCGCCAGCCGGCGTTGCCGCGGGTGGTCACGTCGGCCTCGCCCGCCTCCAGGTTCAGGGTCACGTCCTTGACGTTCTTGACCTCGTTCCAGACCGGGACGGCGAACGTGCCCGTGTTGCGGTAGAGCTTGGCGTCGAGGCCGAGTTTGACTGCCATGAGCGTGTCTCCTTAGCGAACCGAGTCGCGCCACAGGGCCGGCAGCTTCGGCTTTTCCGCTTCCAATGCCGGCTGCATGAACGGCCGGGGCCGGTAGCGCACGTGCCGCGCCTTGCCGCCCTCCTTGAGCACTGCATCTCCGCCGTGCTCCAACAGCCGCGGCGCCTGGGACCCTTCCTTGGTCAGCGTCGGGCCGATGACCACGCTTCGGCGCTGCGGGTCGTAGGCGAACAGGATGAACTTCCGCAAGAGGCCTACGTGCGAGTAGGGCGGCGAGCCGGTCGGGCTGGTGCCCTTGCGCTTGCGGATCGAGGTCCTGGCCCGCTGCCGCACGAAGGCGCCGAACTTTGACAGCACCCTCCGGGTGCCGGCGTCTACCGACCGCTTGACCTTCTCACGGTCGAAGAAGCTGCCCTTGGCGGCCTGGAACGTCATGCCTATCACGGTTCACCTCCAGGCGCGGAAGGTCAGCGTGAGGACGCTGGTGAACTGCCGCAGCTCGTCCAGGTGCTCCAGCGCGTAGACCGGCTCGTGCTTGACCTCGACGCAGCGGGCGTTGGGGTAGCCGGCCAAAGGCTGCGTGCGGAAGTGGTCGGCGATCTCCTCGACCAGCGTCATCAGCGCGTCGAGCGCCGCCTGGCTCATGTCGGTCTTCTTCTGAACCGCAACGTCGATCAGGTAATCGAAGCTGTCGCGGTTGCGGTCGAGCGACTTTGAGGCGAGCGACCGGGGTACGACGCTGACCTTCAGCTCGGTCATCTCCGACAGTTCAAACCGAGGCTGGTAATGCCGCTCGGCTGTGAGTGGTTGGCTGAACGGGGTCGCGTTCAGCTGGGCGACCACGGCGTCGGCGATGTCGAGGATCACGGCCATCTACTCGATCCCCACCTGCTTCGTGTGAATCCGCAGCACCTTGCGAAACACATCCGACCAGCGCCAGGGCGGTTCCTTGCCCGGGGCCATCACCTCGTAGACGAAGGTCTTGGCTCCCTGCGTCTCGCGGATCAGGTCACCGCGTTCCGGCAGTGTCGGCGTGCTGCCCAGGACCAAGTCCGCCGCCTGGATGAGGAAGTCGCGGTCGGTCCACTCCATCCGCACGCCGCCGTAGCCGTCGTCGAGCTTCAGCAGTGTCCGCCCGACCGTGGCCTGCACCGCGACCTGTAGCGCGCCGCGGCGGTAGACGACCTGCCGCGAGGCGTGCGTCTTGAGCTGGTCGGCCAGCCAGTCGGAGCCGGTCTGCAAGAGGTCGGGCATGGCGGCCTCACTGGTCCATGCGGACGCGCACGGTCGTGTCGTTGTCGCCGGCGGCTCGCACCGACTTGCCGATCTGCTTGTTGCCGACCGCCGTGGCCGTGGCGACGTTGGCCGCGTCGTCCCAGTAGACCGTCGTGCCAGCGGCCAGCGCCGTGCCCACGCCAGTCGCCTTGGCGAAGTCGAACACGCCCTCGACGGCCAGCGCCCCGAGCTTGTTGGCCTTGATGTCGAGCTTGGCGACGCCCACCAGGTCGCCCTGCACGACCACGTCGCCGGCGGCCACGTCGGCGGCCGGCGTGTAGTCGATGGACGCCCCCTCGTGGACGAAGATTGCCTGAGCCATGAGTCCGTCTCCTCCCTCTGGTGGTTGGTGCGTTACGCCCCGGCGCTCTTGACCGCGGCCCGGAAGTCCTGCATCGCCACGCCAAAGTCGAAGTAGCCGCGCCACTTCATCCCGAGCGTGTCGAAGTCCGTCTCGCCCGACTCGACCGTCGGCGTCCGCATGCCGCGCAGGTACGCGATCTCGATGGCCGCCACGTCGGCCGGGTTGGCGAACAGATACCAGGCGGTCGCGCTGCCGCCGGCGATCCCCTGCGAATTGAGGTACGGCGAGGCCAGCGGCTCCCACTTGCCGGCGTGCGGGTTGTTGGCCGGCTTGGGCTTGTCGGCGGTGGTCGTCTCGTTGACCCGCGTCTCGGTCATCAGCTGCTGGGCGGTGACCTTCAGCGAGGTCGGCACGAGCAGGATGGCCGGCGAGATCAGAATCGGCTTGCCGTCCTTGTCGGTCTGATCCAAGAACAGCTGCTCGGCGGTCGTCAGCGAGCTGATCTGCAGCGCCGAGCTGGCCCCGGAGAAGAAGTTCTTGTTGGCCGCGCTGAAGAAGCCGCCGGGGTTGGACAGCAGCAGCGTGAACACGGCCGACTCGACCGCCAGGGCCGACTGCCGGCCCAGGATGCGCGGGATTTGCAGGAACGCCCCGAGGTCGTCGTTGATGATCATCTGCCGGGTCAGGGCGATGATCTTGCCGTAGGTATCGACCTGGTTCGTGTACGACTCCTCGGTGAGCTGAGCGTGCTTCAGCTCGCCGTCGGGGCCGACCTTCTCGAAGGTGCCCTGCCCGGTCATGCGGTAGCGCGTGACCTGCTTGAAGTCGTTCACGTCCGCCTGGGCGCAGATGCGGACGGCGACGCTCTCAACGGCGCTGTAGGCCTCCAAGAGCGCCTTGTTGGCGACGTTGGAGAGGATGCCCGACAGGCTGATAGTCGAGAAGCCGCCGGCGGCCGCGCGAAGGGCGCGGTCGGCCTCGAAGGCGGTGCGGATGGTGTCGTCGGTCATGCGGCCGGGCCGGGCGTGGCCGCCGGCCGCGTGGATAACGTGGTAGAACAGCTCGTGCAGGCCCATGCCCCGCAGGTCGCGGGACTGCGCCGCCTCGACGGTCTGCGGGCCGTACCAGGCCATGACCTTGGCCTCGGGCATCCGCACCGACAGGCACAGCGCCGCTTCGATGGCCGTCGCCGTGGGAGGCTTGCCGTTGGCCGTGTGGATGGCCGGGCCTTGCGGCCGGGAGGCCCGCAGCACTTCCAGCTCGGCCCGGGTCGCGTCCCAGCCTTCCTCGATTGCCTTGGCCTCGATCTCGGGGTGCTTGCCGCCGCAGACCTTGCGGATCGCCGCGATCCGCTTGACCTCCGCCGCCGCCTCGGCGCGGATGGCGGTCGCGGGGTTCGGCGGGTCCTCGGGCGTGTTCTTCGTGCCAGCCTGGGCGTCGAATGCGGCCCGGAGGCTCTTGGTCTGCTGCTCGGTGAGCGTGTCGATGGCGAAGCCATGCGCCTCGAGCCACTGCGAGAAGTCCATGTCGGTCGCCTCCCCAGGTTGGTCTGCCGTCGCCGCGATCTGGGCCGAGGTGTTCTCGTCCGCGCCCAGCACGACGAAGCTGATCTCGCCCAGCGTCGCCCGCCGGGCGATGTTCACCGGGCCGGCGAACTCCCGGCCGTTGGCCTGCGCCGTCTTGCCCTCGGGCACGAACTCCACCTGCTCGGCACGCGCCCCGATGGACGCCTGCCAGGCGAAGCCCCGGTCGTTGAGGGCAATGACCTGCCGGGCCTTGGGTGAGTCGCCCATGACCTGGCCGGCGACGAGGAGCTGGTTGTTCATGACCGCGACGGAGTCGGTCTGCCCCATCACGAAGTCCACGTCGCGGGTGTGGTCGAGCAGGATCGGCCGGCGCTGGCGGCCGGCGTCGAGGCCGGCCAGGTCCACCACGACCGGGTAGCGCCAGCCGGCGAGCTGCATGGCCCCGCCGGTGTAGGCGGTCATCGTGAAGCGCCGCAGCTTTTGCGCGTCACCCTCGCCCGCGGTCGCCTCCAACTCGACGGACGAGGCGAGCAAGTTCAGCGTGCGGGCCTCAGGCGGCTTGCTCTTCGAGTTCCGCTTCGTCGTCATCGGTCGGCTCCTCTTCCCCGTCCGGCCCCTGTTCGTCGTCCGGCTGCTCTTCGTCCGCCGGCGTCGGCTGCGCAGCCGGCGTCGTCAGCCCCAACTCCTGCATCAGCGCCAGCTCCTTGGCCCGCTGGCGGAGGGCCTCCTCCCAGTCCCGGCCCTGCTTGGCGTACTCGTGGGCCAAGGTGGTCGTGTGGTTGCCCAGTCGGGTTGCCTGGGCCGAGGCTTCCTTGGTCGGATCGACGTGCTCGTGCCCGTCCCAAAACCACTGGTGCGGCCAGTCGGCGATCAGCCCCAGGCCGGCGGGTAGGAGGTCGGGGATCAGAGCCGCCTCGTCGAACCAGGCGGCGAGAACACGGTCCAGCACGACGCACTCCAGGTGCGCCTGCTCGACGCGGATCGCCTTGAAGTAGGTCTGGTGGTCCAGCCGGCCGGAGGCGTAGTTGTAGCCCGACGAGTTTCCCGCCGCGACGTTGAACGGCATGTTCAGGCAGCGGGCGATCTCGTTGAGGATCTCCTTCTTGAACTCGGCGTAGGTGGTTGCCGGCTGCTCGGCCTGCAGCTGGCTCATCTTCCAGCCGCCCGGCATGGTCACCAGCGCC
>DATLYJ010000161.1 GCA_035574915.1 Dehalococcoidia bacterium
CGGTACTGGAGCCGCTCCAGTTCCGCGGCGGTAATGTAACGCAGCAACTCGCTGCGCAGGGCCTGATCCGTTTCGAGCCGCTCACCCAGCCGGCAGACATCTTCCGCCAGGTCCGGCGGCACCGGTTGGCCCTGAAAGTCCCAGATCACCGTCCTCAACTTGTCGTCCACATGGAACGTCAGCCCCTGGTCGATGCACCAGATGCGGCCGTCGCTGGCGAGCAGGGTGTGACCACCCTTACGGTCGGCGTTGTTCGTAATCCAGTCGAAGAGAGCAATGCGCTTCATCTCATCGACGCGGCCTTCGCGCAGGTTGAAGTAGTGCTGCGAGGGGTCGTGCTCGATGAAAAGCTGCACGACGCCGACGCCGTAGGGCAGGCCTTCCTCGCGGATCACGCTCGGCGGGACCAGGTGCCAACCCAGGGCCTCGCTCACCAGGTAGGCGGCGTACTCGCGCCGGTACAGAGTGCCGTCCGGGAAGTCGCTCAGGGGAGCTTCGCCGCGCTGCGGCTTATAGACGGCGTATCCCATCCCCGCTCGAGGGTGCCGCAAGGTAAGGAGGTAGACGTAGTTGGAGCCGGCCGCCAGCAGGGCCGCCTCCTCTACTTCGGAATCCCGCAGCAGGTCGATCGCGTCCGGGCGCTCCGGCGACCAGGGCTGGGCGGGCATTCCGCGCACGTAGCGTGTGAAGATCAGGCACCTCCCGCGGGGACACCTCGATTATAAGGTGTCACTCCGTGGCGCCTTGCCTCGGCGCGGCGGCTGCGCAGCTCAGTTCGGAGCGGCCATGGCCCTCTTGGCGCGCGCCAGCACGAACTGGTCGAGCGCTTCCAGGTACTCCTTCCAGTGCTCGAAATAGCGGTCGCGGACCAGGGCCAGGAGGTCCCGCTGCATCACGATGCGCCGCTCGTGCCCGGGCGCGGCGGGGAAGTCCGCCAGGGCGGACACGTCCACGCCGTACAGGGCGCGATAGGTGATGGTCCCGGCCGGCAGGAGCTTCGAATGCACAGTCGCGCGGCATTTGAAGTGCCCCAGATGGGTCATCTCCAGATCCGTAATGCCGCACTGCTCCAGGGCAATGCGGCGGACTGCTTCCTCCGCGCTCTCTCCCTGTTTCACGTCGCCTTCCGGCAGGAGAAGCCTCCCTTCGCGCCAGGTCAGCACGACGCGTTCGCCACGGTACGGGTACATGGTGACGTGCACCACGGTGGCGTCCTCCGGCAGGTCGGTCGCCTCCCAGGACGCAAGCGTCTCGTCTGGGAACTTCTTTTCCGTGAAGACACGGCCGCGGCCCGGCGCCTCCGGGATGTATGCGGTCTGCTCGCCAATGAAGTCGTCAGGCGGACACATGAGATGACAACCCCCAAAGGTGGACGTGATGCAAGGCGATTTTCGAACCCGCTGATCGCGAACGCAAGGTGAGGAGGCTCGCTGTCAGGAGCGGCGGCCCGCCAGTCCGCGTACTGTACTCTCGCGCTCCCCGTCTGCGAAAATCGGCGTCAGTCCGCTGCTTCGGGGGGTGCCGCCATGGCCTTCAAGACCGAGACCGTATCCGTGCGAGACGGCATGTTCCGGGTGGAGATGCGCTGCGCCGGCCGCGGCGAGCCTCTGGTGTGGCTCCATCATTCCGGCGGCCACCAGGGCTGGTTCTCCTATCTGGACCGCCTGGCGGAGAAGTACATGGTCTTTCAGCCAGACCATCCCGGTTGGGGCAACTCCACGGGCCTCGAGCACCTGGACGACATCATCGACTTCGCGATCTTCTATCTTGACTTCTTCGACGCCATCAAGGTTGAGAGGCCGTACGTTATCGGCCACTCGCTCGGCGGCATGGTCGCTGCCGAGGTCGCGGCGCTGGGGCGCGATAGCGTCCGCAAGCTCGTCCTCTGCGACGCTGCCGGTCTCTGGAACGACGAGATCGGCGGGGCTGACTTCTTCACGATGCAGGGCCCCGAGCTTGTGGCCGCCAGCGTGTACAAGCCGGAGAACATGGCGCGCCTCGGGCCTCCGATCGACCGCGAGAACCGCGAGGCGATGGCGCGGGCGATGTTCGAGCGTCAGAAGTCTTTCGCCGCGGCCGGCAAGTTTCTCTGGCCGATCTGGGACAAGGGCCTGAAGAAGCGCATCCACCGCATCTCGGCTCCAACACTGATCGTCTGGGGCGAGCATGACGGCATCGTGCCACCCGGCTACGCCGAGGAGTTCCACAGGCGCATCCCGGGCTCCCGCGTGGTGATGTTCGCGGAATCGGCCCACTTCCCCATGGTCGAGGAAGAAGACAAGTTCATCCAGGTCGTCACGGACTTCCTTGCGGAGTAGTCTCCGGGCTTCCCGGGTTCCCGGACTCCGCCCTCGCGCTCAAGATAGGCACCGTATATTATCTAGCGGCCTAACATTCACAGCGGGACAGGAGAAATCGCAGCCCATGACAACGCCGGCAGCGCCGCAGCCACAGCAGTTCGTACCGCTTACCGAGCTCAAAATCACGCCCGAGATCCGCGACGCCGTCAACAACGCCCTCGCCAACCGCACTCCCATCATCGTCGCCTACGTGGACGAGGAAGGCCAGCCGAGCCTCTCGTTCCGCGGCAGCACCCAGGTCTACAGCGACACGCAGCTCGCCATCTGGGTCCGCAACCCGGAGGGCGGCCTGCAGAGGGCCCTCCAGAAAAACAACCGCATCACCCTCTTCTACCGCGACCCTGAGAAGCGAATCACGCTGCAGTTCCGCGGTCGCGGCCACATCGAGAATGACCCCAAGACGAGGGAGACGGTGTACAACAACGCGCCCGAACCGGAGCGCAACGCCGACCGCGAGCAGCGCGGCTTCCCCCTGATCATCGACCTGCACCAAGTCGATGGCGTCATGCCCGGCGTCCGGGTCCAGATGCGGCCGTAACCCAGGCCGCGGATCGGCGCCGGCGAGAGCGGCCTGCGGGTCGGCCTTCTCGTGCTACCCTCAATGTGACTTCGCGTGATGAGGCCGGATTTGCGTACGCACGTAGCGCTGCCTGAGGACCTGGCGCCAGAGGACGACGCCTGCGCTGGCAAGCGCCGCGGGAGCCTGTTCCGGAACGACGCGAGCCCGCCAACGGAGCGGCCCAGTCGCGCCCCGTGAGGTCGGCACCCGCCATCTCCGTCCGCGGCCTGCGGAAGTCATACGGCAGCATCGAGGCCGTTCGGGGCATTGACTTCGAGGTGCGCGAGGGGGAGGTCTTTGCCCTCCTGGGCCCCAATGGCGCCGGCAAGACAACGACGGTCGAGATCCTCGAGGGACACCGGAAGCGCTCGGCAGGCGAGGTCAGCGTCCTCGGCTTCGACCCGGAAAAGGGCGGGCGCAGCTTTCGCGAGCGCATCGGCATCGTCTTGCAGGAGACCGGCGTCGAACGCTATCTGACCGTGGCCGAGTCCATCGAGATGTTCCGCGGCTACTACCCGGCCCCCTTGCCTCTGGACGAAGTGTTGGAGGTCGTCGGCCTGCGTGACCAGCGCAACGTCAGGGTGCGCAAGCTCTCGGGCGGTCAGCAGCGCCGGCTCGACGTCGCCATCGGCCTTGCCGGCAACCCTGACCTGCTCTTCCTGGACGAGCCCACCACGGGATTCGACCCGGCCGCGCGCCGCAACGCCTGGCAGATGATCCGTAACCTCAGGTCCCTGGGCAAGACAGTCCTGCTGACAACCCACTACCTGGACGAGGCGGACAACCTGGCGGACCGCGTCGCGATCATCTCCGCCGGCGTAATCGTGGCCGAAGGCACGCCGGCCCAGCTCATAGCCTCCGAGCCTTCCAGCACGATCCGGTTCCGCGCCGCCACGTCGCAACCTCTGCCGCCGGAGCTCGCCTCCGTCGCTGCACTCGACAATGGAGTCACGACTATTCGCACCGCGACGCCCACCCGCGTCCTGTACGAGCTGCTGCGCTGGGCGAACGACAACGGGATCGAGCTCGAGGAACTGACCCTCTCGAGGGCGTCGCTGGAGGACGTCTATCTGAAGCTGGTCGGCGCGACCGAGCCGGAGGCTGTATCGTGAGCGGTGCTCGCCTGGCGCTGCGCCAGCTCCGCTACGAGAACCGCGCCTTCTGGCGGAACCCGGCTTCCGCCTTCTTCACCTTCGTCTTCCCGCTCATGTTCCTGGTCATCTTCAATGTCTTCTTTGGCAACGAAGAGATCGAGGTGCGCGGCGGGACGGCCACCGCTTCCAACTTCTACGTGCCCGCCATAACGGCCCTGTCGGTGATCACTGCCTGCTACACCAACCTGGCGATGGCCCTCACTTTTTCCCGCGACGAAGGCGTCCTCAAGCGCATCCGCGGCGCGCCGGTCCCGACGTGGGTCTTCCTTGCGGGCAAGATCCTCAACTCGATCGTGGTCTCCATCCTACTGGTCGTGATCGTGGTTGCCTTCGGCTATGTCTTCTACGATGTGCAGCTGCCCGACAACACGCTGGCAGCATTCCTCCTCACGCTGGTCGTCGGGGCAGCGACGTTCAGCGCGCTCGGCCTGGGCATAACCGGCCTCGTCCCCTCCGCGGAGGCGGCGCCCGCGGTGATCAACGCTTCCGTCCTACCTCTGATGTTCATCTCCGACATCTTCATCCGCACCGACGACGCCCCCGCCTGGATCACCACCGTCGCCGAAATCTTCCCCATCCGGCACTTCTCCCAGGCCCTCCAGACGTCCTTCAACCCATTCGAGTCACGCTCCGGCTTTGAGCCCGAGCGCCTGGCCGCGATGCTTGCCTGGGGGGCAGCGGGCGTTGTGCTCGCGCTCCTCAAGTTCGACTGGGAACCGCGACGCTAGCGCCTGAGGTCGACGTACCTGAACTCGCGGCCGGGGCCGTCCTCCGGGTCGATGGTCGAGAAGTCGAAGTAGCGGCCGCGCATCAAGTCCTCTCGCGATTGGGCTACGAAGAAGCGGCGCACGTTCTCCTCCGGGAGTCCGCTGACGCGCAGGGCCTCGTCCCACTCCTCGAAGGAACGGCTGAGCCGCTCTGCCTCCTCCTCGCTCCACACCACGTAGACGACAATCATCGAGCGCCGCTTTGGCTGGCCCGCCTCGCCCGCGCGGGGCGATTCGAGCTCCGCGCCGCCGGGCTGCCGGGGCAAGTCGAGGGCTGGCGCCACGGCGAGGGCCGCCGCCGCCAGGATTACGGCCGCCGAGGCGACACTGAGCGCCGTCCACAGCAACGCGAGCGCCGCCGGCGCCTCGCCCGCGCTAGTAATGTCGGGCTCTTGCATGGCACGGCATTTTAGCCGCTCCCGCGGGCGCGCCAAAAGCCAGCCCGTACGACGCTCGTCCCTGTTCGCGCGGGGCCTGCGCCAGCAAGGCAGCGTCGTGCACGCGCCGGATCGCCGCTATGAGCGGACCAACAGTCGACCTGCGCGCAGGAGCCCGGCCCGTCCTGCCTCCGGCGGCCGCACGGCGCTAGTAGGGCAGTCCCTTGCCGCCGAACACGCCGCGCAGGGCGGCGATCTCACCGGCATGAGCCGTGCAATGGGACACGACCACAGTCAGCAGTTGCGCCAGGCTCATGCTCCAATCGCGCCCCGGGAAAGGCAGGGCCCGGTCCAGGTCTTCCGCGGAGAGCCCGGCGATGTAGAGTTCGCTGGCCGAGTACACCGCGCGGCGATACCCGAGAAAGTCGAATAGGTCGAAGGGGCGTGGCGCTTCCCCCTGCCACAGGTTCGGCGGCGTCTCCCGCCCAAGCTTGGCCGCCCACCCGCCCGACTCCCAGACGGTCGGCTTTCCCTGGATGATCTGCTGGATGTACATGTCCTCCACTCCGACCGCGTGCCCGTAGATTTCGCCGATCGGGTTGGCGTTGCCGGGCGGCCGCCGCCAGAGCGCATCCCTGTCAATGTCGTTCATCACCGTCTGGAGCATGGCGTGGGCGTCACGCAGGACCGTGAGGAAGGCTTCCGCAGGCGTCATAGGCTGAGAATACAGGACGGCTCCCGCTCGCTGGAGAAGGGCGAGCTTGCAAGGCAGGGCATCGCGCCCCGCGGCCGGCGTCCGAGGCAGCTCGCCCCTTAGTCGTCGGCGCCTTCGCCCCCGAAGCTCTCCATGAGCGTGCTCAGGAATCCCTTCTTCTTGCGCGGCTGGCCGTACTGGTCCCGGTTGCCGCGGTCGCCGCGCCTGTAGTACCACTCATCGTCATCGTCGTCGTCGGGGCGGTAACCCGGGTGGCTGCGGACATACTCACGGCGTTGTTCTGTAAGCCGCTCGAGCTCGCCGCTATCGAGCCAGATGCCGTGGCCGCTCGGGCAGACGTCCATGATCACGTCGCCCCGCTCCCGTTCGCGCATTGGTGCGCCACACTTGGGACAATTCATCAGTCTCCTCCGGCTGCTCGTGTTGACTGAGGGCTAGTGAGACCCGACCGCCGGCTCTTCCGGCAATGCTTTCTCCGCGACATGCTCGAGTCGAGGCTCCTTGGGGAAGAGCAACGAGGCAGCTATCGCGGTGCTGATGACGGACGCCACGACCAGCAGCGAGACTTCCACCGGGATCTTGTAGACCTCAGAGAGGAGCATTTTCGTCCCGACGAAGGCCAGCACCAGCGAGAGCCCGAGCTGCAAGTAGTGGAACTTGCCGACCACCCCTGCCAGAAGGAAGTACATGGAGCGCAAGCCCATGACTGCGCAGAGGTTTGACGTGTACACGAGGAACGGGTCGTGCGTGATCGCGAAAATCGCGGGGATGGAGTCGATTGCGAACACCAGGTCGGTCGTCTCGACCGCAGCGAGCACGACCATCAGGGGCGTAGCCATCAGCACGCCATCGCGGCGCACGAAGAAGCGCTGCCCCTCGTAGGTCTCGGTTACGGGCAGGAAGCGGCGGATGAAGCGCACCGCCGGGTTGGTGGACGGGTCTTGATGGCTCACGCCGCCCGTCGCCATGCGCCAGGCGCTGAGGATAAGGATGGCGCCGAAGATGTAGATGACCCAGTGCAACTGGTGGATGAGGACCGAGCCCAGCGCGATGAGGGTCCCCCGCATCACTATGACGCCGAGAATGCCCCAGAACAGCACGCGGTGCTGGTAGGCCGCCGGCACCGCGAAGTACGTGAAAAGCAGGACGAAGACGAAAATGTTGTCGACGCTGAGTGAGAGCTCGATCAGGTAGCCGGTGAAGAAGGCGACGCCCGGCTCATGTCCCGCGAGAAAGTAGATGGCGGCGTTGAAGGTGAGCGCCAACGAGACCCAGGTGACCGTCCATCCCGCTGCCTCCTTCACGGAGACTGCATGAGCCTGGCGGTGAAAGACGCCCAGGTCCAGCGCGAGCAACCCGAATACGGTAGCGTTGAACGCTACCCACAGCCAGATACTGGCGTCGATACTTCCTTCCAACCCCGGCCCTCCTGCACGGCTCGTAGGGCAAACAAAAAGGCGAGACCCTACGGCTTTCGTCGTAGTGGTCTCGCCCTTGTACCCACGACCGGTCCCACAGGGGGGACGGATTGACGATCGGAGGACTCGTCCGTCAGGGGACGAGCAGGCTACTCCCCACTTCTGCAATCACTTTACGGCATGTCGCCCGCGGCTTCAAGGCGATGAAGGCTTCGCTCACGGTCAGCGCTAAAGGTGCTAAGCGGGGTGCGGACTCTCCGGATGGCTGTCTTCAGAGGCGGCGACCTGGTCTTTCGGCCGCACTAACGAGGCCGCGACGGCTACCGTGATTACGGCCGCAATCACTCCCAGAGACGCCGCGATCGGCACTTCGTAGACATCCTCCAGCAGCATCTTCGTCCCGACGAAGGCGAGGATCACCGATAGGCCGAACTGCAGGTAGTGGAAGCGGTCTACGACGCCGGCGAGCAGGAAGTACATCGACCTGAGCCCCATCACTGCGCAGAGGTTCGATGTATAGACGATGAATGGGTCGTGTGTGATCGCGAAGATGGCGGGTATAGAGTCGATGGCGAAAACGAGGTCCGTCGTGTTCAAGGCGACGAGGACGATGAACAAGGGGGTAACCATGAAGACGCCATCGCGGCGTACGAAGAAGCGGTGGCCCTCGTAGTTCTCCGTCACGGGGAAGAAGCGGCGGATGAAGCGGACGGCGGGGTTCTGTGAGGGATCGTCATGGCCGCCGCCCTGGGTGGCCATGCGCCAGGCGCTGATGATCAGGAGGGCGCCGAAGACGTAGAGGATCCAGTGCAGTTGTTCCACCAGCACCGAGCCGGCGACGATCACGCTCCCCCGCATGAGGATGACGCTCAGGATGCCCCAGAAGAGCACTCGGTGCTGATAAGCAGGGGGCACGGCGAAGTAAGCGAAGAGCAGGACGAAGACGAAGATGTTGTCGACGCTGAGCGACAGCTCGATGACATAGCCGGTAAGGAAGGCGAGGCCGGGCTCCGGGTCGGCTAGCAAGTAGACGCCGAGGTCGAACGCCATCGCGAGCGAGACCCAGGTCACGGTCCAGAGCGCGGCCTCACGGACGGAGACCGCGTGCGCTTCGCGGTGAAAAATGCCGAGGTCCACAACGAGAAGGACCAGTATGCCGATGTTGAAAGCAGCCCAGAGCCAGAGACTGGCGTGAATGTCAGTATCCAAACACGGTCCTTCCCGCGATCAGTGGCATGACGAAGGCGAGACGACTACGCCGGACGTAGTGGTCTCGCCTTCGGATTACCGCCGACCGGTCCCCGCGAGGGGACGTATTGACGACCGGAGGGCCCCCTCCTCTGGAGAGGGCTGGCTACTCCCCACGACCGCAACTGTAAGCGACCGTCCCCTAGCCAGCAAGTCAACCGGGGGTCAAGAGCTTCGGACGCGAGGCCCGCATGTGGTTCGCTCTGAGACGGCCAGCGGACGGGCAGGGTGGCTCTACCTGCCACGCCTCAGCAACAAGCCACCGGTTGCGTTGGGAGCTGGAATAGGGGCACGTGAAGAGGCCATTCTGCCCTGTCCTGTACTCCGCTTGAGGTTGCATCCTCGACGTGGGGGAGAACTGCGGAGGAGGCTGGAAGTGGTTGGAGGAACGCAAATCGTAGTCGGGGGACTCGCCGCTGTCGCGCTTACGCTCGCGGTCGCGCTTGGTGTCGTGCTCGCCGTTGACGACCACGATCGCTGGCACGCGATGGACGGGGCGCACCACGGCGCCATGCCGGGTGGGATGGAGTTCAGCGACTGGGCAGCGATGCAGCAGCGCATGCGCGAGGTCATGGGTGACGAGGCGTACCAGCGGATGCTCGGCCACATGACCGACCACGCGGCCATGCACGGCATGATGCACGGTGCGACGCCAGCGATGCCCATGACGCCGGGTTGGACGATGCCCGGCATGGTGCCTTAGGCGTCAGCCGAGGCAGCCCCGCAGCGTCCCGAGCTTGATTACCCACTGCCGGGCCATCGTCTCCTCCTCGCGTGAGGTCCCGAGACGTGATGAGCCGCGGCCCAGGGCGTGCAGCATCAACGGGCTCAGGGCCCGCAGGACCGTGTGGTAGAACTGGTCCTCCTCCGTCTGAGGGCCGAGCGTCAAGTGCAGTAGCTCCTCCGCGGCGTCGACATCCTGCCTTAGCTCCTGCATCGCCTCGCGGGGCAGGAAGTCCTTGGCCACGTCCAGGTCCAGGTAGCGCCCCGCGAAGGTCAGCGCTTCCTTCAGGCCCGGGAACCAGCGCCCCATGTCCTTGAGGAACGACTCGCCATAGAGCTCGCAGGCGGCACGCAGGCCGCGGCCCGTCCCGATGAACTCGGGCGGAAGGCCAATCGAGTACAGCGAGGCCGTGAAGGAGATCGCGCGGGGCAGCGGTACCGGCAACTCCGGCATGGAGTCCAGCAGGCGCAGCTCCTCTCGCAGGGCCTCCGAGCCGACCATCTCCGCGAGCCGGCTCGGCTTCGGCATCTGGCGCGAATAGCTGACCGGCGAATGGCGTGTCAGGCGGTCGCGCTGCTCCGGCACCAGGTCGGAGAGGCCGGCAACGGCCTGCGCGAACTTGTGGAACGTGTTGAGGTAGTTCACGGAGAAAAGCACCGCCAGCTCTGCCAGCACCTCGCGGTCATCGCGGTCGGGACGACGTCCGTCTCCCTCGTGCACGCGCCGGCGCAGCTCGGCGATCATCGCCGGCGCCTCGGCAGGGTCGTGGTCGTATCGGATCGCGCCCTGGATCGTTACCGTCCTCGTGCCGGGGAAGCGTTCGAGGAAGTCCGGCAACGAAGGCCCCGTGAGGTGTCCCCGGAACGGCAGCGAGCCGACGCCGATGATCGGGAAGACGGGGCAGTCGAAAGCGTCTCCCGCCTCGAAGGCGTCGATCAGGGCCGCGCGCACGGAGAGCGCCGCCGCCACCATGCCGTATCCCAATGCCGAGTCCGAGTGGCCCAGCATGACCCGCAGGTAGGGCGTGTCGTAGCCCGACCAGCGGCAGAGCTGTAGGTATTCCCTGAGGAGCGACCCCGTGCCGAGGAGCGGCGGCACCTCCTCGATCAGCGGGATGGGCTGGATACCCTCGCCTGTCGGGTTGAGGCCAAACTCCTCCAGGCCCAGCTCCTCGATCGCCCGGAAGCGCCGCCGCACGGCGACGAGCTGGTCCGCCGTCTGCGTCATCGGCACGATGACCTCGCGCACCGCGATGCGCTCCAGCGGCCGGTAAGCCTGGACGTTGGTCTCTACGATCGACATGAGCGCCATGAGCTGGCGGAAGACGTTCTCCTTGTCCGCGCTCGGCGCGCGAGGCGTGACCCTGATTTCGTCGCCAGGTTTCACGCCGTGCTGGAGCAGCGCCAGCACAACCTGCGATGTCTGGTGGTAAGGCGTGAGCTTACCCTCGAAGTCCACCATGATCTCGTCCGCGCCCAGGCCCTCCGGCGGGGGCAGGAGGCCGCGGACTGCCTCGTCCGGCTCCTCCTGGACGGAGACGTAGCGAGAGGCGGCATCGGGATGCTGCGTCAGCATGGCGCAGGGGATGTGTAGTTCGCTCATAGGAGTAATGCTCGTCTGGTCACCTTATAGTTCGGGGCAGAGTTAGTGTCGCGCAGGCCGGCTTCTCGCAGCCGGCTAGGGCTTCAGCAGAACCTTCAGGGCGCCGTCCCGCCTCCCGGCCATGAGGTCGTAGCCTCGCGGCGCTTCCTCCAGCGGCAGGATGTGCGTCGCGATCGGCGAAGGGTCGATCACGCCATTGGCCAGCATCTTCATCAGGGGCTCGATGTAGTTCTTCACCGGCGGGATTCCCGCTGGCACCAGCTTGACGTGCCGGCCTGCCAGGCTACCAGCCGGGAACTCACCGGCGCGCTCGATGCCGACGCCGAGGCTGAGTAGCGTACCCCAGGGCCGGGCCAGCGCCGAGGCCGCGACTAGGCCGGCCAGCGTTCCCGTGGCCTCGACAGCGAGGTCGGCGCCGCGGCCGCCGGTGGCGCCGCGCACGCGCGATAACGGATCTCCCGATTCCATGCTAACAGCCGCGGACCCCAGTCGCTCGGCGGCGGCCAGGCGGGAGGCGTGGCGGTCTATGCCGATGACCGTGGCGGCGCCCATGGCCCTCGCAAGGAGCTGGGTGCAGACGCCCGTCGGTCCGCAGCCGACGACGGCGACGCTGTCGCCGGCCGCCAGCCCCGCGAGTTGGAGTCCGGCGAAGGTGCCAGGCAAGATGTCGGAGAGGAACGCCGCCTGCGTGTCCGTGATCGCGTCCGGCAGTTTTTCGAGGACTGCCGTCGCGGAAGGCACCCGCACGAACTCCGCCTGGGCGCCGCCCAGCGCGCCGAAGCCGTACACCTGGCGCCTCTCACAGGCCGTCAGCAGGCCCTTCTTGCAGTAGAAGCAGCCGCCGCAGAAGACCGAAAAGGGGCTCACCACGCGCTCCCCTGGCTTCAGGCCGGTCACTTCCGGCCCAACGTCCTCGATGACGCCGCAGAACTCGTGGCCGATGATGGCGTCCGGCGCGCCCGGTATCCGGCCCTGCAGGACGCGGACGTCGGTGCCGCAGATCGCTGCCATCGATACGCGCACGATGGCGTCCGTGGGCTCCTCGATGCGCGGCGCCGGCCTCTCCTCCACCGCGACATGCCCCTGGCCCTTGAAGACGACGGCTTTCACAACAGGGGAAGGATAGCCGATGCAGCCCGTTCGATCAGGGGCCAGGAAGGGCGCCCGGCCGCCCAGGCCCCCCGGGCAGCTCCGCGAACTCGCTCAGCGCCGGCAAGAGCTCGGACAGGCTGGCGATATAGGCGTTCGGGCGGGCGCCGTCGCTTTCGGTGTAACCGGTGCGCGGCGGCGCGTCTCGATGCCCGATCTGGATGGCCAGCAGCCCCGCCTGGCGCGCGCCATAGATGTCGTTGTGGGGTGAGTCTCCGACGAACGCAGCAGACGCCGGCTCCACTCCCAATCGCTCCAGCGCCTCCTGAAAAATACGCGGATTGGGCTTTGCCAGTCCGAGTTCGTCCGAGAAGACGCAGACGTCAAGGTAAGGGGCGATGGCGTAGTCCTCCAGCATCTCCCGCAGGTGCGGCGCCGTGGTGTAGCCGGCGTTCGAGACCAGGGCCGTCGCCAGGCCAAGGTCCTTCACCTTGCGGAGCACCTCGGTGGCGCCATCGCCGAGGACGGGGCGGTGGACGGGGTGCATGCTGCAGATCGCGTCGACAAGCTCGCGGCGGACCTCGGCCGGCAGAGGCGGCGCCCCGCCCAGTTGGGACAAGAAGAGGTCGACGCGCCCCTCCGCGGGTACGTCCAGGCCGTCGTCGTGCAGGGCAGAGAGTGCGGCGCCGCCAGCGACCAGAGCCGCATCCGCAGTCTCGAGGCTGAGGGCGATGCCGCTGCGCCTCAGAATCGCCTGGACATTGCGGGCCCGCCAGAGCTGGCGAGGCCGCGAGTTTGTCTCGGGGTCGACTATGAGCGTGCCCCAGAGGTCGAAGAGGATGGCGCGTACCTGCATAAATGAAAAGCGGCCCGGGCCCGGGCCGCCTCGCTTACATCACTCCGTTCCTATGACACCGGCGTCGCGATACTTGCGCCGCAGTTGCTGCAGTACCGGGCGCCCATGGCGTTCAATCCGCCGCAGTTAGGGCACTTCAGCGCCGAGACGGCCTGCGGCGTGTCGACCAGGCGCTCAGCGGTCGCGGCTGAAGTTGCCGCGGGGGCGGCAGGCGGATGAGCCGCTTCCTCTTGCTCTTCGTCCCTGATGTTCTTGCGAAACTCCTTGATGCCGCGGCCAAGGCCGCCGCCGATGTCGGCGAGCCGGGTGGCGCCGAAGAGCAGCAGTACCACGACCAGGATAATCAGGAGCTCCGGGGCCCCAAGGCCAAACGGTCCGGCTGCGCCTACCATAGGCCACCTCCTCCACCCTCGATACGTCTAGAGCCTAGCACCGGGATTGAAAAGGCGTCAATTTTGGCCGCCCGGCTTCTGCCAGCGCATGACCAAGAATTCGGGCACGCGGTACCAGTCTTCGAACCGCGGGTCATCCCGGAGGCTGTCATCAGTTGGCGCAGGCTCGAGAAAGTCGCGCAGCACGAGACCGCTCTGGAGGAAGGCCGTCATGTAGCCGCTGAGGGGCCGGTGCCAGTTCCTGATCTTCATGCCGTTCCATTCGAAGACAAGCGGCCTTTCGACGATGTAGGCGTCGACGGCGCGGTACAGACGGTTGCCGACTTCGTCGCGGACCCAGCCGGTGATCTGTTTGTACTCGAGCGAGTCCGGGATCGCGGTGACGAAGCTGAGGTTGGCGACGAGAAAGTAGCCGCCAGGGCGTAGGCAGCGCGCGGCCTCAGCGATGGCGGCGCGATAGTCCGGTATGTCGACGAGCGTGATGTAACTGACGAAGAGGTCGAACGTGGCGTCGCGGAAAGGGAGCTTTTCGGCGGATGCCTGTACGTAGGCCTGGCCTGACGGGCTGCGCTGACGGGCGGTCGCCACCATCTCGCGGATGAGGTCGAGGCCTACGGTCGCGGCGCCGCGGGCTGCGAGCATGCGGCAGAAGCGGCCCTCGCCGCAGCCGAGGTCGAGGACGCGCTTGCCGGCGACGTCGCCGCTGAGACGGAGCATCACGGGGTCCAGCAGCAGGGTGCGGGCCGGGTCGCCGCGGTCCTGCATCTCGATGTAGCGGCGGGCGAACGCCGTCCAGCCACCGTCGAGTTCCATGGCCTTCCCTCTCGAGGCCGCGCTAGGTCTGCGCCTGCTCTCGCCGCGCTATCTCTTCGGCAAAGGCAATGAGGTCCTTCGCCCGCTTCGCGACCGGCGTGTCCACCATGCGCCCGTCTACCTGGACGGATGCGTGCCCCCGCGCCACCGCTTCGTCGAAAGCGGCGGCGACCTTGCGGGCGTGCTCGACCTCCTCGTCGCTGGGGCGGAAGATGCGGTTCACCGGCTCGATCTGCGCCGGGTGGATCAGGTACTTGCCTTTGAAGCCAATCGACTTGACGTACTCTGTCTCGGCGATCAGGCCGGGCTCGTCCCGGAAGTCACCGTAGGGGGTGTCGAGCGCCTGCAGGCCGTAAGCGGCGCAGCAGTGGACGATGACACGCCGGGCGTATTCGAGCTCGCGCCCGTCCGGCCGGCGGGCAACCCCGAGGTCGGCGGTGAAGTCGTACGCGCCGAGGGAGATGCCGGCGAGCCGCGTCGAAGCGAGCGCGATCTCCTCGCAACGGAGCACTCCCTTCGCCGACTCGATACTCGGGATCAGCACCACCGTGCCCGGTCGCACGCCACTCCTCGTCTCGGCCTCACGCATGATCACGTCCAGGTCGCGGATGTGCTGGGCGCCCTCTGCCTTCGGAAAGGCGATGCCGGCCAGGTCCGGCCCGAGGGTCGTGAGGATGTCGTCGCGTGTCAGGCCGGTCTCGAGGTGGTTGACCCGCACATGCACTGTCTTACCGGCGGCCTTGAGCGAGGAGACCGCCTTGCGAGCGATCTCGCGGGCGTTCTCCTTCTCGGCGGGTGGCACGGAGTCCTCGAGGTCCAGGACGATGACGTCGGCGGCCGCGCCGTGAGCGCGTTCGACCATGTTCTCGCGGTTCGCGGGTACGAACAGCAGGGTTCGCATCAAGAGCATTTGCGTCTCCTCAGGGCTCGCGTTCGGGGACTGCGAGGCGCCGCTCAAGAGTGCAACAGGCGCAGGGAACAGACAACGGGTGGCGCCGGTCAAGCGGCCACAGGACAGGGAGCAGCAAACAAATACCAGAGATCACAGGCCTGAGGCCAGGGGACATCCGTCGAGCCGTCCTCCGAGCCGTCACTCCTCCACGGAGTCCGGGGCCTCGTAGGCGAGGATCGCCGCGCGAATGGCGTCCAGGTTCGATGGTGCCTGCGAGCGGCCGGTGGCCGGGTCGACGTAGGCGTAGTCATGCACGATCTCGGCGACGGGTTTGCCGCTGGTGGCGCTGCTGACCAGGCACTCGAAGCTGATGCGGCTGCCGCGCAGCCGCGAACAGCGCATCTGTACGCGCGCGCCCTCGCGCCAGCGCAGGGGCGAGAGGAAGCGCGCCTCGCTGCGCAGGTTGAAGCGCAGCACACCGCCCTCGGCAGCGACACCGATCGCCCCGTCGTAGTCGACGAGAGCCAGCTCGGTGAGCGCGAAGAGCACGCCCATGTGCACGAACTCCGTGCCGCCAAAGGTATCCGTGTGGCGGGTCTGGTAGAGGGCGGAGAAACGGTAGGACATCGCGGTGCAGAGTACAGAGTACAGGGTGCAGGCGGATGTGGCCCTATCTCTGCACTTTGAACCCTCCCTACGGGCCCGCGCGGGTGCTAACTGTCTGACGCACCGACCACGTGGCCGCTGAGCTGGAAGACGCTGCGCTCCCGCCCGTGGAGGAGACGGCGGCCCCAGGTGGAGGGGATGGCGAGGGCTTCGTCCCGTCCCAGGGGCCGGCACTCTTCGATGCGCAGTCCAGAGGCGGCGTAGGGCTCGGCCAGTCGCGCGAAGACGCCGGCGTCGAGGGGCGGGACCGAGGCATCGAGGCCGGCGCCATGGTCGTGCGCCGGGTCGTAGGTCAGGACGAGCTCGAAGCGCGCGCCCGGCTTCCCCAGCGACGAGAGCCCCCGAAGCGTGGCACGGTCGGCCAGCAAGAGGCCGCGCAGCAGGGCGGCCCAGGGGAAGTTGACCCGCAGTTCGTCGGCACAGGCCAGCAACTCCGGCGGCGGGGCCTCCACGGAGCCGACCACGAACAGCGCGTTCGCCGCGCCACCCCGCGCCGGCTTGCGGGCGGCGCGAAAGGCGTACTCCTTCAGGGCCTCGGCATCAGGGTCAAGGGCAATGTAGAGCGAACCCGGGTCGCGCCTGGCCTGCTCGTAGGCCCAGCGGCCATCGCCAGCGCCGATGTCCAGCACGACGCGCCTAGCATCGAGCCCGCTGCGTTCTCTTCAGCCAGGCGCAGCCTCCACCACGCGGCTGCCCTCGACCACCCGCACGGCGTCAGTAGATCGGGCAGCCCATGTCGCCCTTCCAGCCGACTTCCACCTTGTCGCCGCGAAGGAGCACGGGCACGGAGATCGAGTACTTGAGGACTTCGTCAAACCACTCCTGCTTGGCCATGACGCTCCGCTCCTCGAAGTCGACGCCATCGGCGGTGAGGTCCGCGCGGGCGCGGTCGCAGGCGCTGCAGTTAGGGGTGGTGTAGAGGATGACTTTTTCGCTCGTCTGGGTCATCTCAGGCCTCTGCAAGTCCACTGGCTAGGGCCGCGGTGCTGGTCGGGGTGCCCAGATTCGAACTGGGGGCCTCCTGGTCCCAAACCAGGCGCTCTGACCTGACTGAGCTACACCCCGGTCTTTCTCCAGTCTAGCAGTACCACAGGGCGCCTTCGACTGGTCGTAGCGAGGAGGCGCACCGTCATGCGCCCGTTTCCGGCTCACTGCACGCGGCCAGACGAGCGGACACCGGGCGGGGCAGACCTCAGGGCCTCGGGCAGCGTGGACAGGCCCAGGACTCCGTATGCGAGTAGCCACAGAAGGCACAGTCCCAGTTCGATGCCGCCGCCTCCCAGCGGCGGGCTTCGGGCTGCCAGCGGCTGTGGCGGTGCTCGAAGGCGATCGCATTGCCGCAGGATGGGCAGCGGCCCTCGGACAGGGCCAGCAGCCTGCGGTCGCGAAGGTGCATGGTGAGCACGGCCGCCGACGTAGAGAGCGCCACGGCGAGGGCGAGCAGCCCGCCGGCGAGCGGCGACAGCCAGCGGGCGCCAAAGGCGAACACGGCGAAGCTCCAGGCGAGCGCTGCGAGAAGCGCCAGCAAAGCATCGAAGGCCGAACGCCGCAACGTCACGGGGTGGCCCCACTGAGGCGTCTCTGGGCGGCGCCGACGAGTTCGGCCAGGCGCTGGACACCGGCCTGGGCGCAGTAGCGCTCGATGCCCTCGAGCACTTCGATGGGCGCGAGGGGGTTGGCGAAGGTCGCCGTGCCCACCTGAACTGCCCTCGCGCCCGCCATCAGGTACTCGAGCGCGTCCCCGGCGGTGGAGATGCCGCCGCAACCGATGACGGGCACGCTTACCGCCTGCGCCACCTGGTAGACCTGGCGCAGGTTTACCGGCTTCAGCGCCGGGCCGGAGAGCCCGGCGAAGGTCATTCCTATTACCGGCCGTCGTGCCCGTGTGTCCACGAGCATCGCTTGGAGCGTGTTGCCGACACAGAGCGCGTGCGCGCCAGCGTCCGCCACGGCGCGCGCAATCGTGCGCGGGTCGGCGACGTTCGGCGTGAGTTTCACGATTACGGGCAGCGTGGTGGCGCGGACTACGCCGGCGGTAACCGCGGCGGCGGTCTCGGGGTCCTGGCCGAACTCCATTCCGCCGCGCTGGGCGTTTGGACTGCTGATGTTCAGTTCCAGGCCGGCGATGCCCGGCGCCGCCTCGAGGCGCCGGGCGACCTCCGCGTACTCCTCGACGGTCGAACCGAGGATGCTGACTATGACCGGCACCCGCCAGGTCTCATACACGGGGCAAAGCTCGCGGAGCAGGGCAGAGACGCCGATGTTCTGTAGCCCGATCGAGTTGAGCATGCCCGACGGCGTCTCGGCGATACGCACCTGGGGGTTGCCACGCCGAGGCGCCAGCGTCGTGGTCTTGGTGACGATGGCGCCGAGGCGCTGGATGTCGAACACCTTCGCGTAGTCGGTGCCGTAGCCGAAAGTGCCCGAGGCGACCATCACCGGGTTCGGCAGCGCCAGGCTGCGCTTGGCGCCAGGAGCCAGGTCTACGCTGAGGTCGAGGGCCATCACCGGATTATAGGTGGCAGCCGCCCAGCCACTCACGCCGGCTGCTCGAGCTGGCTCCCGCCCCCCTTGCGGGCAGCGGACCGGCGCCGCCGTGGTGGTCTCACGGTCTCCCTTGTGCGCCCGGATCAGGGCATTACGGCGCGATGTTCTGGTTGAAGCGGAACATGTTGGTGGGGTCGTAGCGGCGCTTGACCTCACGCAGGCGGTCGTAGTTCGCCCCGAGGGCCTGGCGCACGCGCTCCTCACCCTGGTCGTCGACGCCGAAGTAGTTCATGTAGGTGCCGCCCGTTTTGTAGGGCTCGGCGACTTTCATCACCTCACGAGCCCAGGCTATGTTCTTGTCGCTCTCCGCGGGGTCTGTCCAGGCGGAGATTACGGCCATGTTTGTCGTGGCGTCGCGCTGACCGTAGGCGGTGGCATCGGGAGCGACACGACGGACAGCACCATGCATGTCCTCGAGCACGACCGCGGACAGGGGCGAGGGCATCTTCTCGCCGATTTCGACGATGGCGTCGATGGCGGCGGGAGTCAGCTCTCGCAGGAACTCCGCCTTCCAGTAGACCAGCATTCCAGGCTGGAAGCCTTCGTCGAGCATCGATTGCAGCGCGACGAAGGGCAAGGGCCCCATGGCATCCATGAGGGGCTGGCCGAACTCCTTCAAAGGCCGCACTGCCTTCTCGCCTTCCTCGATGGAGCCAGAGTACGCGCCTGCGAGCGCGGAAATGATGTTGCCACTGCCGTCGGGAGCGCCCGCGATGACTGCGAACAGCGTCAACTCATCCGGGCACGTCGCGCGGAAGTCATTCCAGAAGGAGAAGACCTGGCGTGCTTCGCTCACCGGGTGGACGATGATTCCTCCGACGAGCATCGGCCCGACGCGGTGCGCCTGGAACTCGAAGGATGTCACCACGCCGAAATTGCCACCGCCGCCGCGGAGCGCCCAGAAGAGGTCCGGATTCTCGGCATGACTCGCCGTGAGGACACGGCCGTCCGCGGTCACGACCTCGCAGGACAGCAGATTGTCGATAGTCAGGCCGTAGCTCCCCATCAACCAGCCCAGGCCGCCGCCGAGCGTCAGGCCGGCTACCCCCGTGGTCGAATTCGTGCCGGCCGGAACGGCAAGGCCGTGGACTTGCGTCTCCCGGTCCATCTCGCCGAGGGTGACGCCGCCCTGGACCCGGGCGCGCCTCGTCGCCGGGTCGACGTGGATGCCCTTCATGTGTCGCAGGTCGACGACGAGGTTGTCGTCGCAGACGCCGTTGCCGGCCGCGCTGTGCCCGCCGCCGCGGACGGCTACGTTGAGGCCTTGCTCGCGCGCGAAGTTGACCGCCGCCACGACGTCCGCGACCCCTGTCGCCTGAGCGATAATGCCCGGCCGCCTGTCGATCATCCCGTTCCAGACCTTGCGCGCCTCTTCGTACCCGGGCTCCGCCGGTGCGAGCACCGGTCCCCGGTGGCTTGCGCGCAGCCTCTCGATCGCGGCGCTGTCCCTGCTCGCCGTCATGGTTCCACCTCCTGACTGACTGCAGGATGATACGCCGGACTTTCCAGCGCGGATAGCTGGTGCTCAGGAATTCCTCGGAGCGTCCTCAGGAGGCTCCCGGGCGGGCGAAAAAGAGGGGGCCCCTCCGGAGGGGCCCCCTCGAGCGGTCGCTGCCGGGTGATTCAGTCTTCCCTGAGGCTCGGAGAGACTTCGCGGACGATGGGCCGCGAGGCGCCAGAACCCATCTTCGAGATGCTGTTCATCGGGTCACCCTCCCAGAGGGTGTCGCTCGCCGAGTTACGGAAGGCCTTCACTTCGCCGCAGCGCTTGCAGCGGCCCATGCTCGTCGCACCATGAGGGCTCTCGATGAGCCAGTGGTGGCGGCACGCCGGGGCCTCCGGAGCAACCACTTCTTCCACAACCGGGGTCTGCATTTCCACACCTCCTCGATCCAGCTTCCCCGCTCTACCTATCAATACGTTCTTTAGGTCTCACCTGGATCAATTTGCCCGCCAAATCTATCACCGGCCGTGAGGTCCGTCAAGGTTTTTACGGAATTTACCTTATCTGAAGTGTAAAATGTCTGTGAACCTTCCTCTCCCGAAGGGGCGCCGCCTATAATCGAGTTGTCAGGGTCTCCGCTAGCGCCGGCCCTCTCCCCTATGCAGAGCAGCAAACAGCAGATACTCCTCCTCCTGAAGCGCGCGGGTAGCATTACCGTAGAGGAAGCCGCCGGGGCCCTTTCTCTCGCTTCCATGACGGCGCGCCAGCACCTCTTCGGCCTCGAGCGCGACGGCCTGGTGCAGTCCGAGAAGGTCAAGCGGCCGACGGGCCGTCCCCACTATGTCTTCAGGTTGACGCCGAAGGGCGAAGATTTGTTCCCGCGGCGCTACGACCTGCTGGCAAAGCTTCTGCTCGATGAGCTGGGAAGTCTATCGCCGCAAGATATCGAAGGTCTATCAAGTTCGGAGAAGCGCTCCTTCATGATCAGGCGCGTCGCGGAGCGGTTGGCCGGCGAGCACCGCAAGGGGCTCCAGGGCCGCCCGCTCGACGAGCGCGTTGCCGCAACCGCCGATCTGCTCCACAAGATCGGCGGTTTTGCTGAGTGGCTCCCGACCGAGCAGGGATTCGAGATCCGAGACTACAACTGCATCTTTGCCCGCATCTCGTCGGACAACGAAAGCGGCTGCGAGTGGCACGTCAGCCTCCTGAAGTGCCTGCTTGACTATCCCGTGACCCACGAAGTGGTCTCGGACGGGCAGTTGCGTTGCTGCCGCTACATCCTCGTGAGCCAACAGACGAACGGCGCCGCGCCGGCGCAGACGGCCTCCGCGCCGTCCAGCATCGGTGCGACCGAAGGGAGAGTCGCCATCGATGCCTGAACGAATAGATGAGCAGGCCATACTGGCCGCGCTCTCGCGCGTGGAAGACCCGGAGCTGCACCGGGACGTCGTGTCACTGAACATGGTCCGGGACCTGAAGGTCGACGGCTCCAAGGTCTCGATGACCCTCATGCTCACGACGCCGGCCTGTCCGCTCACGGGCCCCTTCAAGGAGGCGGTCGAACAGGCCCTCCTCTCCGTGCCCGGCGTCACGGAGGCTGAAGTCAACCTCGACGCCGAAGTCCGCGCCCACCTGAGCCAGTCAGGCCCGCGCCCGGTCGAGGGCGTGAAGAACATCATCGCCATCGCATCGAACAAAGGTGGTGTCGGTAAGTCCACGGTCGCGGCGAACCTCGCGATTGCCCTCGCCCGGCGGGGCGCCAAGGTCGGCCTCCTCGACGCCGACATCACCGGCCCGAACATCCCGACCATGATGGGGCTACCGGCGGGCTTCCTGGCGCAGGGCGAAGGCGGTGGCCTGCGCACCTTCGACAAGTACGGCGTCCGCATCTGCTCGCTCGGCTTCGTCCTGCCGGCGGGCACGCCGGTCGTATGGCGCGGTCCCATGATCGGGACCGCCGTGCGCCAGCTCCTGCACGACATCAAGTGGGGCGACCTCGATTACCTCATCGTCGACTTGCCCCCTGGCACCTCGGACGCCTCGATGAGCATGGTGCAGGAGGCGCCTGTCGCCGGCGCGGTCATCGTGAGCACCCCCCAGCAGGTCGCGCTCGAGGACGCCACCAAGGCTGTCGCCATGTTCGACCGCCTCCAGGTGCCCGTCTTCGGCATCGTCGAGAACATGAGCTACTTCATCGCTCCGGACACAGGGAACCGCTACGAGATCTTCGGCCACGGCGGCGCCGCGGAGGCTGCCGAAGAACTCGGGCTGGAGTTTCTCGGCGAAGTCCCCCTGGACCAGGCGACGCGAGAGGCCTCGGACGCGGGCGTGCCGATCACGGAGTATGCTCCGGATTCGCCCGCGGCCAAGGCGTTCATGGCGGTCGCGGAGAAGATCGCCGCCCGCTGCAGCGTGCAGCAGTTCCTGGCCGAGGCTAGCTAATCCCCTCGCTGAAGGCGGCGAAGGGCTACAGACAGGCATACTAGAGAAATGAGTGAGTGGTTGAACTTCTTGAATCGCGGCCGCCAGAGTGGTGGAGAACAGGCGCAGGAGGAGCCCGCGCCCAGGCCTCGGCGCGTCCCGCGCCCGCGCCGTAATTCG
>DATLYJ010000162.1 GCA_035574915.1 Dehalococcoidia bacterium
AGGACCAGGGGCACAAGCATTTCTTCGGGCAGGAGGCCGCCGTGCATGCCCTTGAGCGCATGCACATTCGGTTCGCCGGCGTAGGTAATGGCGCCTCGGCCGCAAGCAATCGCAACGTAGTCACCGGCGCGCGCCCGGGCCAGGGGCGAGAGGATGGCCGGCCCGTACAACTGCAGCGCCTCCGCTTCATCGAGCGAGAGGAGGACGAAGGCATCGCCGAAGCGCTCGCGGAATGCGGCCTGAAAGCGCCCACGCTGGCCCGGCCTCACATGGAAGCTCGGCAGCCGGGGTTCGCCCGCGGGTGGCCAGACGCGCAGCATCGACTCGAGCTCGTCGCCGTCTCTCAAGACGTGTTTATCCGCCTCCGGCACGCTCACCTGCCCGTGGTCAGCGCTGACGACGATGCGGACATCATCGCCGGCGGCCGCCCTGAGGCGCTCGAGCTCGCGGTCCAGCGCCAGGACCTGCTGCCACGCCTCGTCTGATTCAGCGCCGTGCTCGTGCCCGGCGGCGTCGACCTCGGGGAAGTACAGATAGCTGTACGTCTCACCCGCGGAGGCGTGGATGAAGGCGGAGACAGCATTGATGGCGTGCTCGAGGCGGGCATAGCCGGCGGCTTTGCGGCCGCCGTGGACGTAGCGGGTGTAGACGCTATCGGCGATCTGGCGCGGCTGGAAGGCGCGGTACTCGCGCCTGTAGAGCCGCGCGAGCACGGAGGTGGGGAAGACCGTCTCCGGCTTGAGGCCGCAGAGGGTCAGGTCGCGGCGGCTAGAGCGGTCAGAAAAGGGCAGAAGGACGGCGGTGAGCCCGCCCTCCGGCAGGTAGGTGAACCAGGTCAGCGCCGCGTGTGCCGCGGGCCAGACGCCGGTAGCGAGCGAGGTCAGGGCGGGCGCCGTCGAAGAGGGGAAGACGGCCCGAAGCTCGAGAGCAAGGTTGCGGCGCAGGAAGGCGCCGGGCGGGAGCCTTTCGACCAGGCTCATCCCGAGGCCGTCGGCGAGGACGAAGACGAGGTGGCGTGGAGCGCCGATAAGTGAGACGAGCGCTTCGACGCCCCGCTCGTCGCGGAAGCGCGGCGCGCCGGCGATGACGGCCAGGGCGCGGGCAAGGTCGATGGTGTTGGGCGCGCCGGCCTCGGGCCGCACCAGGGCGCCGGTCTCGAAGAGCCCCAGGAGGCGGTCGACGCCGGGGCCCATCAGTCCGGGAGGGTAGAGTTGCTCGCGTCCATGATGAGACTGTCGATCGCCGCCAGTGGTCAGCCGATTATCTCCTCGACCCTGGCGCGGATCTCGGGGAACGCTGCGGGTGCGATGGCGTCGGCCCCGGCGAACGTGGCCACGCTCTTGTAGCCATCTGGAGAGGGGGCGGTGAAGACGTGGATCTCGGAGTGGGGGATGTCGACGAGCCAGCATTCCGGCACTCCGGCCCGTGCATACAGCGGCATTTTGGTCAACTGCTCGTAGCTGGACGAACTATCGGCAACCTCGACTAGCAGGATCACGTCCTCCGGGCCGGGCTCCCTGTCGCGGTAGAAGTCCTCCCGGAACTTCAGAAGCGTCACGTCCGGCTGAGGCTTGGAGCGCGGCGAGATGACGACAGGGTTCTGGACGTGCAGGATCGCTCTCCGGGCGGCGGCGAGTGGTGAGAAGAGCGTCGTCAGTCGGTTGACGGTGTTGTAGTGCCGGCTGCCGATTGGCGCCATGTTCACTATGTCCCCTTCGATCAGCTCAACCCGAGCGTCCCTGAAGAAGCCGATCTCAGCCAGCCGGTTGTATTCGTCGACTGTGAACTTGTACGTAGCGGCGTGAGCTACCATGGCGCCTTTATTCTAAGTCCCTATCCGGGGTGCCTGAGGAGCCACCACTCGAGGGCGTCGGAGAGCGCCAGCCAGGAAGCCTCGATGATGTCGGTGCTGGCGCCGACGGTCTGCCAGGTGTGGTCTTCGTCGCTGCACTCGATCAGGACGCGCACGGAGGCGCCGGTCCCGCTGCCGGAGTCGATGATGCGGACTTTGTAGTCCACCAGTCGCACCTCGGAGATCCGGGGGAAGAACTCGCCCAGCGCCTTGCGCACGGCGGCGTCCAGGGCGTTCACGGGTCCGTTTCCGTCTGCCGCCGTCTGCACGATCTGGTCCTCGTTCCCCGGCCCGCGGCCGTAGACACGGACCTTGACCATCGCCTCTGCCTGCATCTCGGTGCGGCCGCTGCCGCCGTTCAGGTGCCGCCGGCGCTCGACGATCCAGAAGTCGTCGAGGTCGAACGGGGGGTGGTAACCGGGTAGCGTCCGGCGGACCAGGAGCTCGAGCGAGGCGTCCGCGCCCTCGTACTGGTAGCCGGCGGCCTCCTTCTCCTTGACGAGCTCGGCGATACGCCGGGCGTCGTCACGCGTCAAGGGAAAGTCGATCCCCAGTTCCGCCACTTTGTCCAGCAGGCCGCGGCTACCCCCTAGCTCCGAGACCAGCAGCCGGCGCTCGTTCCCCACGAGGGCCGGGTCGATGTGCTGGTAAGCGCTCTCGACCTTGATGACGCCGTCCGTGTGGTAGCCGGCCTTGTGGGCGAAGGCGCTTGCCCCGACGTACGACTGCGGCTGCCACGGCGCCATGTTCGCGACCTCGCTTACGAAGTGCGAGACCTCCGTCAGCTTCGCGAGCTGCTCGGGCGTAACGACCTTGCGGTCCATCTTGAGGACGAGGCCGGCGATGATGCTGCACATGTTGGCGTTACCGCAGCGCTCGCCGTAGCCGTTGATGCAGGCCTGGACTTGCTCGACGCCGTACTCGACGGCAAGGAGGCTGTTCGCCACCGCGACGTCGGCGTCGTTGTGGCAATGGATCCCGAGAGAGACGCCGGGCAGGGACTTCTGCGCGACCTCTATGGCGCGCACCAGGGCCGTCGGCAGGGTGCCGCCGTTGGTGTCGCAGAGGACCAGGCCGTCGGCGCCGGCCTGAGCCGCGGCCCGCAGGCAGGCGAGCGCGTAGGCCTGGTCGGAGGCAAAGCCGTCGAAGAAGTGCTCGGCGTCGAAAAAGACCAGCTTGCCTTTGGCCTTCAAGAAGCGCACGGAGTCGGCGATCATCGAGAGGTTCTCTTCGGGGCTGGTCTCGAGGACGCGCTTCACGTGGATGTCGCTGGCCTTGCCGACGATTGTCACGGCCTCGGTGCCGGCGGCGACGAGCGCGTTCAGCGTGGGGTCGTTCGCGGCCTCGCCGCCGGCGCGGCGGGTCGAGCCGAAGGCGACGAGCTTGGCCCGGAGGCGCAGGTCCGGCGCGCGCTGAAAGAACTCGACGTCCTTCGGGTTCGCGCCCGGCCAGCCTCCTTCGATGAAGTGCACGCCGAGCTCGTCAAGCTTCTTGGCAATCCGCAGCTTGTCTTCGACGGAGAGCGAGATGCCCTCCATCTGGGCGCCGTCACGCAGGGTGGTGTCGTATAGCTGTACGGGCATTGTTGGGGACCTCCGGTCGTCGCGCCGCGAGGAACTGCGGCGCGGACGTTACTGGCGCCGTGGTGCTAGGCAGCGCCAATCGCCCGCCCCGTTGATACGGGGCGTGGCATGACCTCCGGAGGGTATTTCGGACGCATTTCCATAAGAGTACCAGCCATATTAGTTCATCGGAAGGAGTGCCTCAGTCGTGAAGCGAAGGAAGCCGTTCCGGTGACCATGAGCTGGCGCGCGGGCAGGCCCCCTTAACCTTTTCCAAGCGCCCCGGCTGGTACAATCGCTGGCTGACAAGTGGAAAGCTAGAAGGCGAGTAACAGATGGCGAAGGTGCATTTTGGCGTTACGGTGCCGCAGATCCGCCGGACCTGGCAGGAAGCAAAGGCGGCCGCTACGGAATTCGAGGCCCTCGGTTTCGACTCGATCTGGGTGAACGACCACCTCTACGGGCCGCAGGGACCGCAGATGGCGATCCTGGAAGCGTGGTCGATGGTCGCGGCCCTGGCCGCGATCACATCCCGGGTGGAGATTGGCACGCTGGTCACGCCTGCCGGGATGCGGAACCCGGCGCAGCTTGGCAAGGTCATCGCTACGGTGGACAACATCGCCGGGGGCCGCGTGATCCCGGGCCTTGGCGCTGGCTGGATGGCGCGCGAGTTCACGGACTTCGGCATGCCCTTCCTGCCGACGCCACAACGCCTCGGCCAGCTGCGGGAGACCGTCCAACTGCTGCGCAAGATGTGGGACCCGGAACAGCAGGGCGTCACCTTCGAGGGAAAGTACGTGCAGGCCCACAACGTCTTCTGCGAGCCGAAGCCGCCGCGGCGGCCGCCGATCCTGATCGGCGGCTCGGGCGAGCAGGTGACGATGAAGATTGCCGCGCGCTACGCCGACATCTGGAACAACCTGGCGGGCCACCAGCACCGCCTGGAGCACAAGGTGCAGGTGCTGCGCGACCACTGCAAGGCCGTCGGCCGCGACCCGAGCGAGATCGTGATCTCCCAGCAGTGCCTCGTCACGCTCGCGCCCAGCGAGGCAGAGGCGGAGCCGATGACGCAGCGGGCCAAGCAGCTGTTCGGCGGGCACATGGGTGACCCCACGGGACCGCTGGCGCTGACGGGCACGGCCGAGCGAGTCCGCGAGCAGATCCAGAAGCACGTTGACCTGGGCTGCACCATGTTCGTCATGGAGTTCTTCGGGCGTGACACGCGCGAGCCGGCGCGGCTTTTCGCCGAGACCGTAATGCCCCACTTCCGTTAGCATGCGTTAGCGACAAGCTCGCTGCGCTTGGAGAGGGGTGGCGTTTGGCAGACAAGAGGGCGCTGATTACCGGGATTACGGGCCAGGACGGGTCCTATCTTGCCGAGCTCTTGCTCGGGAAGGGCTACGAGGTGCACGGCATCGTACGGCGCTCTAGCACGACGACCCGCGAGCGCATCGAGCACCTGCACCGGCTCGTAGAGGCCAGACAGAGCGCCCTGCGCCTGCACTACGCGGACATGCTCGACACCGGATCGCTGGTGAAGGTGGTCGAGCAGGTGCAACCCGACGAGGTGTACAACCTCGCGGCGCAGTCGCACGTCCGCATCAGCTTCGACGTGCCCGAGTTGACCTATGAGGTCACCGGTATGGGCGCCTTCCGCATGCTGGAGGCCGTGCGGCGCGCGGCGCCGGAAGCGCGCGTCTACCAGGCGGGCTCTTCCGAGATGTTTGGCAGCGCCGGCGGCGACTACCAGGACGAGTCGACGCCTTTCCGCCCACGCAGCCCGTATGGCATCGCCAAGGTGTTCGCCCACCATACGGCCGTGCACTACCGCGAGGCGTACGGCCTGTTCGTAGCGAACGGCATCATGTTCAACCACGAATCCCCCCGGCGGGGCGAGAACTTCGTCACGCGCAAGGTGGCGCGCGCCGCGGCACGCATCTCCAGAGGCCTCGAGAAGGAGCTGCGCCTGGGAGCTCTCGATGCGCGGCGCGACTGGGGTTACGCGCCGGAGTACGTGGAAGCCATGTGGCTCATGCTTCAGCAGGAGCGACCGGACGACTATGTCATCGCCACTGGCGAGGCCCACACGGTCGAGGAGTTCGTGGCCGCCGCCTTCGAAGTCGTCGGCCTCGACTGGCGCTATTTCGTCGTCCATGACGCCCAGTACGACAGGCCGACCGAGGTGCACTTCCTCCGCGGCAACGCGGCGAAGGCGAGGCGCGAGCTGGGCTGGGCGCCACGGACCACCTTCGCCGGCCTGGTCCGCCTGATGGTCCAGGCCGAACTGGACGCCCAGCCTCACTAGCAGGCCGGCCGCCGGCTCCCGACGCTTGGTGCCCGCGCTGCCTCCGCCAAAGGTCTGAGGCACGGACCCGTCTTGCGCTTCATGAAAGGCCGCGCGCAGCGCCCGAAACTGGCCTCAGAGCTACGAGGAGGGCGGAGATGGCGCTCGCAAGCTGGTATCGAGAAGACCCCTTGCCGGAACTACCCCGGCTCGACGGGCTGCAGATCGGGGTCGCGCGCGACTCCGGCGAACTGGCGCGCCTCGCCGGCCTCCCTGTCGAGGCGGTGGAGACGCGCTGGGAAGGCGGCCACACCGCCTACGTCGCGAGGTTGTTCGGGCGGCCGGTGGCGTACGGCTGGGTGGCGGGGCTCAGCGCCCGCATCGGCGAGCTGGACCTTGCCTTTCGCCTGGCGCCGGACGAGCGCTACCTCTGGGACTTCGAGACGGTGCGGCACTGCCGTGGCCGCGGGATCTATCCGAGGCTTCTGCAGGCGATCATCGAGGCGGAGGTGGACGCGAAAAAGTTCTGGATCATCCACGCTCCCGAGAACCTGCCCTCCGGTGTTGGCATCGAGCGGGCGGGCTTCACCGTCACCGCTGAGCTTTCCTTGCGCGCTAACGGCGAGCCCGGGCTGGTGCCGCTGGGGCCGGTCGACCGCGTCCTGGATGCCGCGGACCTCCTCGGCGTCCCCCTGGTGCGCTCGGGCGTCTCGCCGTGCTGGTCCTGCGGGCGCCGGAGCCATGCTTGCGGCTGCGGACCCGATGCCGAAGATGAGGCGGGCTGCGCCTGCTGGCTTCTGCCCGCTGCCGTCTGAAGTGTGAATTGCGTCACTCCCGGCGCGCTTTAACGGCGCTTTGCTGCGTTTCGCGGGCCAATTAGTGCCTGGTGTTATGGCGAAGTGCCGAAAAATAGCGTAAGGGTGACGTATATGAGCGCCATATATGTGGAAATGGCAAAGAGCGACTCTCTCCCGATCATGGCCGCCGCCGGCTGCCCGGCCGGAGCGGCCGTCCTGGCCGGGCTCCAAGTAACGCGCGTCTGCGGGCGCGAGCGGCTGGCGTTGCTGAGCGGTTCGTTCGAGAGGGTCGTCGCGGCTCGGAAGGCGTCAGGCCAGACTCCTTACGTCGCGATGCTGGACGAGGCGCCGATCGCATACGCCTGGGTGGCGCGGGGGATGGCCCACATTGGCCAGGCCGGCCTGAGCTTCCACGTCCCCCCAGGCGACGCCTACCTCTGCGAAGTCGTCGCCATCGATCCTCGCGGCGAGGACCTCGTGCCGGAAGTGCTGAAGGCCATCGTGCGGCGAGAAGGGGCGGTGCGGCTCTGGGCGGCAGCCGGGTGCTATCACGGGGCGACGGCGGCGCAGCTGGAAGCCGCCGGCTTCGAGCTTGCCGCCTCGCTCGAGGGCGCCGGCACCGCGCAGGCGCGCCTGCGCGCGGGCCCGCGGCGGGACCTGGCACAGGCGGCCGCCTGCTTCCTGCAACTCCGCCTGGCCGGCCACGCCAGGACGCCAGCCCGGGGCCGGCGGTCTACCGACGCCGCGCGGGCTGCCGCCCCCAGGCTCGTCGCCTGATGGGCTAGAGGATGTAGCGCCAACGAAGAGGCCTCCGCCAGGCGGAGGCCTCTGCTTTTTCGCGCGTCCTTAGCGGCGCGCGCCTGCGCGGGCGCGGCCGTTCGCCTTCGCGCCGTTAACGTGGGTATCGGCGCGCAGGCGGAACTCCGGCTCGAGGGCCTTGTGGGTATCGACGAGGCCGGTGTAGGCGATCTCGGTCGTGCCCGCCATCGCGGCGCCGAAGAAGCCCTGCTTGCGCATTTCGAGCGCCTTTTCCTGCGAGCGGCGCCGGGCCTCGTCCCAGGCCGGCCCCTCGAATACGTCGACCACGTTCCGGGTGAAGTGCCCGGTCGCGTTCATCGACATCGCCAGGCCGGATACGATGGGGTGACAGTAGGGGCCGTTGACGGCGGTGTTGATCGGCACCGGCAGCAGCGGCATGACATGGGAGCCACGCGCGTCGCCGGTGACGTAGTGAGTGATGAGGAACGGCTCCGTAACTTCCTCCGGCGCCGGGAAGATGCCCTGCGTGCGCACGATGGCGATCGGGTCGTCCTTGCCCGTGTACTTGCCGGCGATGTTGTGGAGGCGTGTGGCCGACACCGAGACGACCTGTTCGTCGGGCTTGTAGCGAGACCAGATGGACTCGATGGCGAAGCGGTCGGTGTTCTGGATTAGCGCCGCGACGTCCCAGACCCGCTCCGGCACGTCAAGCCGAATGAGGCGGTCCTCGCTCTTGCCCCGGGCGCTCTTGTAGTCCATGTCGATCAGGTCGAGCGTGAATCCCTTGTGCATCTTCGGGTTCAGGAGCAAGCCGCCGTCGTGCATGGGGTCGCAGAAGGCCAGGTACAGGGGCAGGTTGTAGGCGCCCGGGCCGCATTTGTCGGCGGCGAAGACCAGGAAGGCCTCGGCGGCGCGGTCAGGGCTCTTGGGGTCGCGTTCGAACTCGATCTCGGCCACGCCGGGCCCGGCGCCGCGGACGTTTCCGGAGGGAGCGTCCACCAGGAGGTCCTGGCCGGCGCCGTAGCAGCCCTCTTCTCGCGCGATTTCCGTGGCCGCCATGAAGCAGTCCCAGGCGAATTTGTGCACGGCGTTAGCGCCGGTGCCGTGGGTGTGCGACATGATCAGGGCGATGTCGTCGCCCGTGTACGTGACCATGCCGTCGATCAGGAGGTTGCCGATGGCGGCTTCCATCCGCTTGCGGACTTCGTCGAGCATGCGGTCCGTCGGCCGCGTGTGCCCGCCGATGCTGCCGACGTCGGCCTTTATGGCTGACAGGGTGACCTTCACGAGAGAGCCTCCTTGGAACTTAGCGGCGGATCATTCCGCCGCCGCCATGCAATGAAAAGCGGCACCCTACGGGTGCCGCCGGCCAACCAAGGTGGATGCCTGGGGGCGCTTGGACAGAGGACCTACGTCACTGCCGAAGCACATGCTCAACACCTGCCGAATCCTAAGATCGGGCCCAGATGCCGGTCAAGGCGCATTCGGACTATCAGTCCGGGCCGAAAACATAGCGATTGCATTTCGGCGCGATGCTGGCCGGGTCGCCAGAGCGGGAAAAGTGCGGCCGGGGCCTATCATGGAGTCTGGCACTGAGAAGGCGATGTCGAGGAGGACGCCGATGAACGACACCCGCGAACTCGTCCAGACCGCGCGCGCCCTGGTGGCGCCGGGCAAGGGGATCCTGGCCGCCGACGAGAGCTCCGGCACCATCAAGCGCCGCTTCGATGCCATCGGTGTCGAAAGTACGGCCGAGAGCAGGCGTGATTATCGGGAGCTGCTGTTCCGGACGCCCGGGGTGTCCGAGTTCATCAGCGGTGTCATCCTCTACGACGAGACCATTCGCCAGCAGGCCGCCGATGGCACGCCGCTCGTGAGCTTGTTGGAGGGCCAGGGCATCATCCCCGGGATCAAGGTCGATACGGGGACCAGGCCTCTCGCCTTCGCCCCGGGCGAGGTCGTCACCGAGGGTCTGGACGGGCTGCGCGAGCGTTTCGCCGAGTACAGAGCGCTTGGCGCGCGCTTCAGCAAGTGGCGGGCCGTGATCACCATCGGCCAGGGAATGCCCACGGACTACTGCATCCAGGTGAATGCCCATGCCCTCGCCCGGTACGCGGCTCTGAGCCAGGAGGCTGGCATCGTCCCCATCGTCGAGCCCGAAGTGCTGATGGACGGCGATCACAGCATCGACCGCTGCTTCGAGGTCACCCGTGCGACCCTGCGAGAGGTCTTCTGGGAGCTCGGCCGCCAGCGGGTCGCCCTGGAAGGGATGCTGCTGAAGCCGAACATGGTGCTCTCCGGCGCCGCGGCTCCGGAGCGGGCGCCGCCGGAGGAAGTCGCGCGGCGGACCATTGCCTGCTTCAAGGAAGTCGTGCCGGCGGCTGTGCCCGGCATCGTCTTCCTCTCCGGCGGCCAGTCGGACGAGGAAGCGACCGTGAACCTCGATGCGATCAACCGCCACGCGGCGGAAGTGGGCGCCCCATGGGAGCTGAGCTTCTCCTACGGCAGGGGGCTGCAGGCCGCACCCCAGAAGGCCTGGGCTGGCAAGCGTGAGAACGTCGAGGCAGCGCAGCGCGCCTTCTACCACCGGGCGAAGGTCACGGCCGCCGCCCGGCAGGGGCGCTACACGCCGGAGATGGAGCGAGAGGCGGCCGCGGCGCCGCTGGCGCAACCCTAGCGCATCAGCGTCCGCCGGGCGCGGTCCGGGTGGTCCCGGTAGCGAAGGTCGGTGATGTCGTCGATGCAGCGCTGGCGGTGCAAGAAGTAGAGGGCGGCCAGGACGGCGCCCGCGTCAGCGGCGAGAAACAGCAATACGGCGATCTCCGCGCTGGACAACGACCGGCCTCCATGCCAATCGCGCACGCTTCCTCATTAGGAAAACGCCGCACTTCCGGTCCTGTTGCAGCGACGGAGATTGACAGGCCTTCCCGCCGCGCGAATGATCAGCGCGCCTCGCCTGAGTAAGTCCTTTTCGAGGTGGCGCCGTGACGACGACCGAAGACCGTCTCTGCGAGTGGGATGCCCTGCCCAACCCCGACTACAACCTCTGGACCATTGGCAACTCTTCAGAAGTGGTGCCGGGCATCTCGACACCTTTCATTTCCACGACGGGCGCTCACTTCGAGGCCGAGTCGCTCCGGTTAGTGGTCGATCAGCTGGGCATAGCCGACCAGGTGCGGGTACACGATCCGCCCATCGGGAACTGGGCGGCGGTGATCGGCGGACGCTGGGCGCTGAACCTGGCGCTGTTCAACGCGATGCTCTCCACCTGGCAGGTAGAGGGCGCGTCCGGCGTGATGGAGCAGTTCATAACCTCCACGGAGGGGCGCGACATCTCGGCGGCCGCTGCCAGCGATCCCGCGCTGGCGCGGAGAGTCCTTGCCCGCGTCCGCCGGCTTCGCGGCCAACTGGAACGCGCCGTGGAGGGCGACCGCCTCTGGGTCGAGGAGGTGCGGGCCCGCGAGCGGGCGCGCGACTTCAGCAGGATGAGCCTGCGCCAGCTCTGGGACCACATCCTGCGGCTGCGCCGCGTGTGCTCGCGGCTGCTTGCCCGGCACCTCCACGTCTCGACAGCGGCCGGGGACTACGCCGACCGGCTGAACAAGTTCCTGGACGCCGCCCTGCCGGGGCATGACCCGGCGCTGGTGATCATCCTGACCAGCGCCCTTCGCGACGTCGAGAGCGCGGCGCCGGCCAAGGGCGCCTGGGATGTCGCGAAGCTGGTAGCCTCGCGGGAGCGCCTGGCGGCGGAGGTGCGGAAGCTATCCCCGCACGAGATCGCGGAGCGGCTGCGGTCGCCTTCGGACGACGACTGGGCCGCCTTCGCCGATAGCTTCGCGGCCTTCATCCAGCGCTTCGGGTTCCGGGGCATGGGGGAGGTTGACCCGGCGTTCGCGGACTGGGAGGAAGAGCCGGCATTCGCCTTGAGCACGATCAAGACCTTCCTGGACGCGCCGCCGGACAAGGACCCGTACGCGCGCGAGGCCGCGGCAGCCGCCTTCCGCGAGGCCACGGAGGCGCAGGTGCTGTCCGCCGTCCCGCGGGGGATGCGATCGCAATACCGCGAGCTCCTGGCCGGCGCGCAGAAATTCACCCGCCTGCGAGAGGCGTCGAAGGCGAACTGGGTGCGGGGCGACCGCACGCTGCGGCGGCCGACCCTCGAGATCGGGCGGCGGCTGGTCTCGGCCGGGCTGATCGAGGCCGCGGACGACGTCTTCTGGCTCGTGGAGTCCGAGGTGGCGGAGGCCATCAACGGGAGGCTCGCCCGCGAGCACTCCCTGTCGGTCGTCCCGCGGCGCAAGGCCGAGGCGAAGCGCCTTGCTGACGTCGACCTGCCCGAGGTCTTCGAGCTGCCGGTGAAGGCCGAGCGCAAGACGGGTGCTGCGGCGCAGGGAAACGTCTTGCGAGGCCTGCCAGTGAGCGCCGGCAAGGCCTCCGGCAGGGCGCGCATCGTGCTGAGCACCGAGTCAGCCTGCGAGGTGAAGATGGCGCCCGGGGAAGTGCTGGTTGCGCCCTTTACCGACGCCCCCTGGACGCCGCTCTTCGTCGCCGCGGCCGCGGTGGTGGTGGAGACGGGCGGCATCCTTTCGCACGCCGCGACGGTCGCGCGCGAGTACGGGATCCCGGCGGTCGTCGCCGTCAAGGACGCCACTTCCCTGATCCGCGAGGGTCAGCTCGTCACGGTCGATGGCATGACCGGCGAAGTGGTCCTGGGTTAGCCTGTAGCCTCTCGGCTTCGCCGAGCCCTCCCACGGTGAGGGCAGCAGCCCTGGCTGGACTCTGCCCTCGCCCCGCCTGATTGACACCAAAAGGGCGGCCGGCGAATGATCCTCAAAGCCCCGCCCGAGCCAGCGAATTCGTCCGCCGCTGCTTCTGAGCGGCCCGAGGAGGACTGCGATGGGAATGCTCGACGGTAAGGTTGCCATCGTCACCGGCGCGAGCCGCGGGATCGGCAAAGCGATCGCGGAGCTGTACGCGGAGGAGGGCGCGAAGGTGGTCTGCGTCGCCCGCACTCTCCACGAGGGCGACCACATGCTCGAGGGGTCTCTCGACACCACCGTGGGCGAGATCAAGGCGAAGGGCGGCCAGGCAGCCGCGGTCGCGGCCGACATCTCCGAAGAGGCGGGCTGCGATGCGGTGGTGAAGGGCGCCCACGATGCCTTCGGCCCCGTCGACATCCTGGTGAACAACGCGGCCCTCAACTACTACATCCCGATCAAGGACTACCCCATCAGCCGCTGGATACGCGCCTTCGCCGTCAACGTGCACGCGCCCTTCATGCTCTCGCAGAAGGTGCTGCCGGACATGATCGAGAAGCGCAGCGGCGCCATCGTCAACATCTCGTCCGGCGCCGCGATCGGGCCGGGGCGCGGGCCCTACCAGAACACGCAGGTGCGGGGCGGCACCATGTACGGCGCCTCGAAGGCGGCCCTCGAGCGCTTCACCCAGGGCCTGGCCCAGGAGGTGCAGGACTACGGCATTTCCGTCACCTGCTTCTCGCCCTCGGGCGTGGTGCCCACGCCGGGCACCGTCTACCACAAGCTGGTCGAGAGCCTGGATGACCCGCGCGGCGAGCCGCCATCGATGATGGCGCGCGCCGCCCTCCTCCTGGCGACCCTGCCGGTCGAGAAGATCACTGGCCGCGTCACCTACAGCCAGACCATCCTGAAGGAGTTCGGCTGGATCGAGGACGGCGTCGGCCCCGGCCTTGGCGGCCGGCCTCTGCGCGGCTATGCAGCGATGTGAGGGCAGAGTGCAGGGCTCATCGGGCAGATACGGTGGCGGCCTTGACCGACCGGAGGACACGGAAGCCGGCGCCGTGGCTCTCCTGACTCTGTGCTTCGCACTCTGTACTCTGCATCGGCCACTGCCATGAAGATCGGCGTTGTCTTCCCGCAGACAGAGATCGGTGCGGATCCGGTGGCGGTCCGCGACTACGCGCAGGCGGCCGAAGACCTGGGCTTCACGCACCTGGTGGCCTACGACCACGTCGTCGGCGCGCACCCGGAGCGGCCGGACGGCCGGCCCTGGCGCGGGCCTTACACGCACCAGAGCCTGTTCCACGAGCCCCTGGTGCTCTTCGCCTATCTGGGCGCGATCACGAGGACGCTGGAGTTCGCCAGCGGCATCATCATCCTGCCCCAGCGCCAGGCGGTGCTGGTCGCGAAGCAGGCGGCGGAGGTCGATGTGCTCACTGGCGGGCGGCTCCGCCTGGGCGTGGCGGTGGGCTGGAACCCGGTGGAGTACGAGGCGCTGGGCGAGACCTGGGAGAACCGCGGCCGGCGGATCGTCGAGCAGATCGCCGTAATGCGAGCGCTGTGGACGCAGGAAGTGGTGGACTTCCACGGCCGCTGGCACCACATCACGAAGGCCGGCATCCTGCCGCTGCCCGTGCAGCGCCCGATCCCGGTGTGGATGGGCGGCATGTCGGAGCCGGTGCTGAAGCGCGTGGCGCGCCTTGCCGACGGCTGGTTCCCGCAGTTCCGCCCCGGCGACGCTGCCCGCCAGACGCTGGAGCGGCTGCGGGAGATGATCCTGGCAGCGGGACGCAAGCCCGAGGACGTGGGGATCGAGGGCCGGCTCGGTGTGGCCAACGCGACCCCCGACGACTGGGCGAAGGGCGTCGAGGCCTGGCGGGAGCTGGGCGCGACGCACCTCAGCGTCAACACCATGGCGGCGGGCTTCGCCTCCCCGCGGGAGCACATCGAGGCGCTGCGGCGGTTCCGGGAGGCGGTGGGGTAGCCGCAGCGTCGTCCCGGGCGTTTCAGGCACTGCGATCCGCGCTGGTCCGAGGCCAATTCCGCTAAGCTGTGGCCACCTTCCCGGCAGGAGCGTGCATGGCCACCGTCAACACAGCCCTCGGCCCTATCGATTCGGAGCGCCTCGGGTTCACGCTGAGCCACGAGCATGTGATGAACCTGACGATGATGCGCTACCTCCCCTTCCTCTTCGACCGCGAGGACAGCCTGCGGCGCGCCACGCGCCTCCTGACGCTGGCGAAGCAGGGCGGCGTCGACAGCCTCATCGACCTGACGACGCCGGACCTGGGCCGGGAGGTGGAGTTCATCCGCGCCGCCTCGGAGGCAAGCGGCATGAACGTCGTCGTGGCGACGGGCTGGTGGCGGGTCATCCCATCGCTCTTCTGGGCGCGCGACCCGGACTGGATCGCGCGCTTCATGTTCCAGGAGGTCGAGCATGGCATCGACGGCACCGGCATCAAGCCCGGCGTGATCAAGCTGGCGCAGGACGTCGAGCACCTCGACGAGCGCGGCCGCCTGATCGACCGGGCCGAGCGCCTGGTGCGCGCCGCCGCGCGCGTCTGCCGCGAGACGGGCGTGCCGATCAGCACCCACCACTGGGCGCCGCGCGAGGTGGGGCGGCTGCAGGTCGAGATCTTCCTCGAGGAGAAGGTGCCGATGCACCTGGTATGCATCGGTCACAGCGCCGACACGACGGACGACCGCTACCTGGAGGACCTCCTGAGCAGCGGCTGCTACCTCTCGATGGACCGCTATCCCGGCGGCGGCGAGCGGCCCGACTGGAGGGCGCGCAACGCGACCGTGAAGCGCCTGGTGGAGCGCGGCTGGGCGCCGCGCCTGATGCTGGGGCACGACTACCCGCCGCCGCCATCGTACGCGGGCGAGCCGTCGCCGCAGGACCCGGAGCCGGTGCGCTACCTCTTCGTGAAGGACGTGGCGGTGCCGGCCCTGCTCGAGGACGGGGTGACGGAGGAGCAGGTGCGCCTCATGACGCACGAGGTCCCGCGGCGCTTCCTCACGGGCGAGAAGCCGCTGCCGCGAGAGGCCAGGGCGTAGGCGTCTGCAACCGGCGCCCTCGCGGCGGGGAGGGTCACGGCCGCCTGCTTCTGGCCGAATCGCTGGCTACCTGCCGGGCATGAGGACGAGGCCGCGGACCGCTGGCCTAACCCGATCTGCGGCAGTGCCTCCCAGTCGCCGGGGACGACCGCAGTCCAGTCTCGCGTGGAGGCGCCGCGCAGACCGGTCACGCGCGAATTGATGTGCTTCGTGCTCACCCCGAGAGCCGGGGAAGCTGCGGATGCTGTAGCAGCGCGCTGCGGTACGATACGCGCGTCCCGCAGGAGGCGCCAGTGCCCGAATACGTCCTCATCGAACGCTACGGGAAGCGCGCCGAGCTGGTCCTCAACCGGCCGGAGAAGCGCAATGCGCTCATCGTCCCGATGATGGACGAGATGCGTGAGGCCATAGAGGCCTTCGCGTCCGACGATGAGGTGTCTGTGGTCCTCATCCGCGGCGCGGGCGGCACCTTCTGCGCCGGCATGGACCTCGAGGCCCGCCGCGCCGACCCGCCGCCGCCCTGGCTCTCACGCAGCCAGGAGGCCTGGGCCGACTTCCACGCCGCCGTCTGGAACTGCGGCAAGCCCGTCGTCGGCGCCGTGGAGCGAGCGGCCATCGCTGGCGGCACGTCGCTCTGCTTCGCCTGCGACTTCATCATCGCCGGCGAGACGGCCCGCATCGGCGCAACGGAGGCGCGGCTCGGCATGGCGAACGCGCCGATGAACCTTGCCTGGCTCATAGCGCGCTGGGGCTACAACGCTGCCGTCCAGATCACGCAGTCGGCGAAGCTCTACAGCGGCCGCGAGCTGAAGGACATGGGCCTCGCCTTCGATTGCGTCCCGGACGACCAGGTCCTCGACCGCGCTCGCGCCCTCGCCGACGAGCTGGCCCAGAATCCCGTGGCGGCGATGGTGGCCATGAAGCGCCACGCCCAGCGCGCCCTGGGCATCGACTTCCCCGCGCTCCTGAAGCGCCTCCAGGGCCGGGCCTGAGGCGGAGCGCAGAGGAGAGAGAGCAGAGGGCACAGAGCAGAGAGGTCAGAGGGCGGAAGGACGCGGCGGCCCGGGGCAGGCCCGTGACGCCCGCATCGTGCACTCCGCGACTCCGCACGCCGTCCCGCACTACACTCTCCGCGTGCCCCTCATCACGTCCCGGGCCAACGAACGCATCAAGGCCATTCGCGCCCTGCGTAACAAGCGCGAGCGGGAGCGCGCGGGCGTGTTCTTCGCCGAGAGCGCGCGCCTGGTCGCCGCGGCGGTGGGCGCCGGGGCGTCGATCGAAGCCGTCCTCGTCGTGCCTGAACGCCTGCGCGACCAATCCGAGCGCGACGTCATTGCCGCGGCCAGGCGTGCCGGGGCGGAGATCGTCGAGGTGTCGGCCGAGGTCTACGACAGCGTCTCCTTCCGCGGCGACCCGGATAGCATGGGCGCGGTCATCCACCAGCGACGGGACACGCTGCCGGCGCGGCCGGCCGGGGAGCTGTCCTGGGTGGCGGTGCACGAAGTGCAGCATCCCGGCAATCTCGGCACGTTGATCCGGACCTCGGACGCGGCTGGCGGCGCCGGCGTCATCCTCACGGGCGCCTCGACCGACCCCTATCATCCGGTCGCGGTGCGGGGCAGCCTCGGCGCCCTCTTCAGTCAGCGCGTGGTCCAGACCACGCTATCGGAGTTCGCCGCCTGGGTACGGGCCTACGGCGCCCGTGTAATCGGCACCTCGCCTTCGGGCGACCTCGACTACCGCGAAGCTGACTACAGGCCGCCCGTCGTCGTCTTCTCCGCCGGCGAACGCGCCGGCCTCTCGCCGGAGCAGGCCGCGCTGTGCGAGCAGGTGGTCCGCATCCCGATGCTCGGGGCCGTCGACTCGCTCAACCTCTCGGTGGCCACGGCTCTCGTGCTGTACGAGGTCGCGCGGGCAAACGGCCGCTGAAACGCTGCCGCGCTCGCCGGTTGTAGATGCCTCCCTATCGAAGAAGGCCGGAATCTTTGCGATCTCGCAATGCCATTCCGCCGCGGTCAGGAGCAAAATGTGGCCGGCCTATCCTCCCTCCGGTGACTCTTCAGGCGGCTGAAAATGCTTGTCCTCTACCTCCTCTCCGGGGAGCGTCGCGAGGTCCCAAGGGCGACCTCTGCCTCGATCGTGGGAGACCGCCTCGTGTGCCTGAGCAAGAACGGCAAGCCCGTGGCCCTGTTCGCTGCCTCCGAGGTCTATCTGGCCTCGAAGACGGCGATACCGACGATCCCTGACTGACCCGTAACGCGACCTTAACCCGCGGTGCCCGGCGAGCAATCGCCGTGCCGCTTCCGCGCGCCTATCGTGCTGGGGAGGGAGGTGACGAGATGGCAAGAGGGCGTGAAACGATCCGGGCAAACCCGGGCGACAAACGCTACGTCCGCCGCGACGCGCGCGGCCGGTTCACGTCGAGTCAGGACGACGTCTCGCGCTCGCTCGCCCGCGACCCGCGACAGCGAGCGAAGACGCAGTCCAGGCGCGGGCAGGGCGACCGCGGTGACCGGCGATAGACGCGCGATAGGGGCGAGAGAGCCGATGAGCGCCGCGCCGGTGCTATATTGTGCGGACTAATGGTGAAAGGAGGTCCCCAGGGGGCAGAGGGACAGACACGAGGCGCCAGGTCCTTCTCTCGAAGGATGACGAGGAAGAGGCTCATCGAAAGACTCGGCGGATAGCCTCTCGGCGGCACAGTCGTTACGTCCGGGACAAAACGAGGTGCGCGAGCCCTCGACAAAGCCGCGGACGGTGTGCACCCGAAGCAGCATCGGGTTCCCTCCCCAGCCCCGAACGAACCAGAGTCAGCAGAGAATTCCCACCATTCTGGACGGCCGGCCGCCGCTCCGCGTGGCGTTGCCCGGCACAGCCCTGGAGGAACCCCCTATGTGTGGAATCATGGGGTACGCCGGCCGAGAGCCGGCTGCCCCGATCGTCCTCGATGGCCTCTCGCGACTCGAGTACCGCGGCTACGATAGCGCCGGCCTCGCCGTCCTGACCGACGACGGTGAGCTGACGATAAAGAAGGGCGCGGGCAAGCTGGCGCGCCTCAAGGAGTGCATCGGCGACCAGATCCCGGCGGGCACCACCGGCATCGGGCACACGCGCTGGGCCACTCACGGCAAGGCCACGGAGACGAACGCCCACCCCCACACCGACTCCAAAGGCGACGTCACGGTCATCCACAACGGCATCGTCGAGAACTACCTGGAGCTGCGTAAGGAACTGGTCGCGGCCGGCCACCACTTCCGTTCGGAGACGGACACGGAGGTCATTCCCCATCTCATCGAGGAAGAGGTGAAGAAGGGCCACGACCTTACGGCCGCGGTCTGCCACGCGATCGCCCGGATACACGGCGCCGCCGCGATCGTCGCGATGCGGCGAGCGGAGCCGGGCGTGCTCGTCGCCGCGCGCGTCGCCAACGCCGGCGGGGTGGTCATCGGCTATGGCGAGGACGCCATCTACGTGGCCAGCGACCTGCCCGCCCTCATCCCTTACGCGCGAAAGGTCGTCTTCCTCGCCGATGGCGAGGTCGCCCGCGTCACGAAGGACGGCGCCACTTACCTCGGCGCCGATGGCAAGCCGGTCCAGAAGACGCCGCAGGCCATGCCCGAGGGGCCGCTCGCCGCCGGCAAGGGCCTGTACAAGCACTTCATGGCGAAGGAGATCGCCGAGCAGCCGGAGAGCGTCCTCAACACTATGAGTGGCGTCTTTACCATAGACCCTCCTGAAGTCGAACTGCCCGATGCGCCCATGACCGACGAAGAGGTCGCGGCTATCAAGCGCGTCGTCCTGGTGGGCATGGGCACCAGCTTTCACGCTGCCCTGATTGGCCGCACCTACCTGGAGCGTCTCGCCGGCATCGCGGCCGAGGCGGACAACGCTTCCGAGTACCGCTACCGTGAGCCGCTCATCGACTCCTCCGTGCTCGTGGTCGCGGTACTCCAATCGGGGGAGACGGTGGATACTCTGGCCGCGATGCACGAGGCCAGGGAGCGGGGCGCGAGGGTGATCGCCGTCTGCAACACGCCCGGCTCCCAGGCGACGCGCGTCGCCCATGGCACCGTTTTCACCCGTTGCGGCCCGGAGATCGCCGTCGCCTCGACCAAGACCTTCGTCGGTTCACTGGCGGCGCTGTACCTGCTTGCCTGTCACCTCGGCGCGCGCCGCGGCGTGCTCACGCCGGCCGAGCTCGCCTCGCGCCTCGGCGAGCTGGCGCGCATGCCGCAGCTCATCGGCCGCGCGATCCGCACGGAGGCCGCCTGCGAGCGCATCGCGAACCGCTTTCGCGCCGCCCAGCACTTCCTCTTTCTCGGCCGCGGCATGCAGTTCCCGGTAGCGATGGAGGGGGCGCTGAAGCTGAAGGAAGTCAGCTACATCCATGCCGAGGGCTACGCTGCGGGGGAGATGAAGCACGGCCCCATCGCCCTGATCGACGAGGCCATGCCGGTGGTTGCCCTGGTGCCAAAGGACACCCACTACGCCAAGATGCTGAACAACGTCGAGGAGGTGCGCGCCCGCGATGGGCTGGTGATCGCCATCGCGACCGAAGGCGATGAGGTTGCGGCTTCGAAGGCGCACGAGGTGGTCTACGTACCCGAGGCCCCGGCGCTGCTCGCGCCGATGGTGACCGTAGTGCCGCTGCAGTACCTCGCGTACCACATCGCCCTGCGGCGAGGGGCGGACATCGACCAGCCGCGAAACCTGGCGAAGACGGTGACGGTCGAGTAAGCGGGTAGGGAGCGGCCGCGCGCGTCCGTCGAGAAAAGGACAAGGATGAGCGCGTTGCCCTCGCGAAAAGTGGAGCGGCGCCTGCGGAGCGAATAAGAGCCGGCGGGGCAAAGTGACCCTTAATCGCTGCGGCGCCGCCGGTGGTCATGTTAGCGAGAAAAAGCGCAGTTGCCTACCCCTTTTGGCATTAAACTTTGAGGTTCCTTACAGGAGCAGGGCAACGGCGCGCGCCACGGCCATCGTCCCGAAGACGGCGAAGAGGGCCGCCGCCGCGTAAGCCAGCAGCCGCATGGGTAGCCGCTTGCCGGCCACCACGCCGGCGGCGATCGCCAGGGCGTCCGCGGCCACCATGCCCGCGGTCGACCCCAGCCACACGCCGGCAAAGGAGTCCGGTTCGCGCGCGCCCAGCGTCACCGTCGCGAGCTGGGTCTTGTCCCCGAGCTCGGCGAGAAAGAAGGCGGCGGCGACGACTGCGAAGCTTCCGAGGAGCGATACCTGACGCGCCTCGCCCATGTCGTCGAGCCGGTCGCCGCGGATGCCCCAGAGCGCGAAGCCGAAGAAGGATGCGCCTGCAACCAGCAGCACGAGCGGTTCAGGCAGGAGGTCCGCCGCCGTGTTGCCGAGGATGGTCGAGCCCAGGTGCACGACGAGCGTCGCCGCTGCCACGCCGAGGAGGACCATGAGCCAGTGGTACCTGGTGGCGAACCACAGCGCCACGAGCTGCGACTTGTCGCCCAACTCGGCCAGGAAGATCAGGAGGAAAGAAACGAACAACGCCGACATCGAACTCCTCGCTCGTGCCGGCGTTCCTGGGGTCGGCCGGCACAGTGAAGTGCACGGCCGAAAGTCTCGTCTGCTCCTGCCCGGAGCCGCGCCACCGCCCTTCAGTGAAGGGAGCGTGTCGATGGACGCGCGGGAGACTACTCCCCTTCGACTGCTATCAGCCTACCAGGCCGAAGGCTGTCCGAGCCAGTGCCGTTCGGCCTCTTGGGAGCGAGGCCGCTGGTGTCCTAACCGCCAGGCCGCGTGCCGTCGGCGCGCGTGTCGGCGCTGGTGGCGTGGGGCACGCGCGTCGCCGGGATGACGCCCATCCGGCCCGCCTGGTAGTCCTGGATAGCCTGGATGATCTCCTCGCGCGTGTTCATCACGAAGGGCCCGTAGCGCGCCACCGGCTCCCGGATGGGCAGGCCGCCGAGGAGCAGCACCTCGAGCCCCCGCTGGGAACGCGAGGACTGCCGCGGCGCAGCGCGGAGCGTGATGGCCTCGCCGGCGCCGTAGACGGCGAGTTGCCCCTCCTCCAGGGGGCGGTCCTCGTGTCCGGCGAAGCCCTGGCCGGCCAACACGTAGGCAAGGGCGTTGAAGTCCCGGGGCCAGACCAGCGACAGCCGCGAGCCCGGCGCAACCGTTGCGTGGAGGTAGGTGATCGGCGTGAACGTGCGGCCCGGGCCCCGGTGGCCCGCCAGCTCGCCGGCGATGATCCGGATGAGGGACGCACCGTCGTCGCTCGACAGGAGCTTTACCTGGTCCGCCTCGATGTCCTGGTAGCGGGGCGGCAAGAACTTGTGCGCCGCAGGCAGGTTCACCCAGAGCTGCGTGCCGTGGAAGAGGCCTCCCTTGACCACGAGGGCCTCGGGCGGCTTCTCGATGTGCTGGATGCCGGCGCCGGCCGTCATCCACTGGGTGGCGCCGTCGGTGATGAGGCCGCCGCCGCCGGTCGTGTCCTGGTGCTCGAAGGCGCCATCGATCATGTAGGTCACGGTCTCGAAACCGCGGTGCGGGTGCCAGGGCGTGCCCCTGGCCTCACCCGGCGCATAGTCAACCTCGCCGATGTGGTCGAGCAGGAGGAAGGGGTCGGCCAGCGGCAGGTCGTAGTTTGGGAACGCCCGCCTGACCACGAAGCCCTCGCCCTCCAGTTGCCTCGGCGCCGTCACCACGCGCAGGACGGGACGCCAGGCCGTCCCTTTCTCGGGAAGCGGCGGGATGCGCGGCAGGGTGAGGGTATCGGCGGTTACTGCTGGCAAGGTGAATCCTCCTTACTCAAGTTTAGCAGCCTACCGCCGGGAACGTCGGAACGCCCGCCGGCTTCAGGGCTCCAGCGCGTAGCGCTCCCGCCAGCTCGCGGGGATCGGCAAGTCAAGCCCGTACAGGTAGCGGATCAGCTGGCCCTGATGGGCAGCTTCGTGCTCGACCAGGTCGAGCAGGAGCCTATTCCTCGGGTCATCGAAGGCGCCGGCCCCCTCGAGAGCGGCCCGTACGGCCTCCTCGGACCGAGCGAGCGCCTCGACCACCTGTGCGCCATCGTTCGCGTCCTCCAGCGAACAGGAGAAGCCGGACCAGCGGCCGGCTTCCAGAGCGCGGCCGTAGCTCTCGCGAGCGCCGACTACGCACCAGAGCTGGGCCCCGATGCTGTTCGACCTGAGGCCGGGCAGCTTCCGAGAGAGCGCGTCCGGCGGCAGGGCGGCGACGAAGTCCCGGTAGAGGCGGAATGAGCGCTCGAGGCTGTTGCGGGTTTCGTGGAGAAGCGCCACGGGATTTCCTTTTCCTCATATACTGCCCTCGCCGCAACTCGACGCCGGGGAGGATGCCTTGAAGGCAGCAGTGTACTACGTGACCGGGCCGCCGTCCGTGCTGCGTTACGAGGAGGTCCCGGACCCGGTCTGTCACCCTCGCGGCGTGGTAATCAAGGTGCAGGCGGTGAGCATCGAGGGCGGCGACGTCCTCAACCGGGCCGGCGGCGCCATGACCGCGAGGCCCCACATCGTCGGCTATCAGGCGGCAGGCGTGGTACGGGAAGCCGGCGCCGAAGTGACCGACCGGCGTGTGGGCCAGCGCGTCGTCGGGATCGCCCCCAATGGCTCTCACGCCGAGCTCTTCTCGCTCCCGGCAGCCTCGACCTGGGTCGTGCCCGATGGCATGGACATCGCCGTCGCGGCCTGCGTGCCCATCGCCTTCGGCACGGCCGACGACTGCCTGTTCGAGTTCGGGCGGCTGAAGGCCGGCGAGAGCGTGCTCATCCAGGCGGGCGCCGGCGGTGTTGGCCTGGCCGCCATCCAGCTCGCAAAGCGGGCCGGCGCGACGGTCTTCGCGACGGCGTCTTCAGATGAAAAGCTGGCGCGCCTCAAGGAGTTTGGGGTGGATTACGGGATCAACTACCGCGAGCGAGACTTCGTCGAAGAGGTGAAACGCCTCACTTCTGGCCGCGGCGTCGACCTCGTCGTCGACTCCGTGGGTGGAGCCGTGCTGCAGGGCAGCCTGCGTTGCCTGGCCTACAAGGGAAGAGCAATAAGCGTCGGCAGCGCGGGCCGCGACCGCCAACAGCCCGACCTGTCCCTGGTCGCCGGGCGGAACTGCTCCTACACCAGCGTCTCGTTTGGCGCGGAGCGCAACGCGGACCCGGAGCGGGTCATGCCGATGGTGCAGAAGCACCTCGAGGACGTGAATGCCGGCCGTCTTCGCGTGGTAATTGACCGCGAGTTCCCGCTCGCCGAGGCGGCAGCAGCGCACGCGTACATAGAGTCGCGGCAGGCCTTCGGGCGCGTGGTCCTGCGGGTAACGTAAGCGAAAGGCCCGTGGCGGGCCGGCCCACGCGACATAAATTTGCGGTTGCGCGGCGGCGATGTAAGCTTGACACATGGCAAGCCGCAGGCCGCAGACCTGGGGCAACTTCCTCACCAACTGGAGGCGCGACGACCTCAGCCTCCGGCAGAAGCTATCGATGCAGGTCCGTAACTCCTGGTTGCGCCTCAAGCGCAGGTCGAACTGCTGCGGCAATCACGGCGAGCCCGGCTGCTGACGGGTGCCGGAGGACGGTCCCGGAGGGACCGCGTGAGCGAGACGTTACGAGACCATTCCGAGAGGCCCCAGCCTTGATTCGACTTCCTTATCAATCCATAAAGAAGTTAGTGGAAACCATTGCAGAAAGGAGCGGACGGGAATAGGATTAGTTTCCGGTGGTTAAACTTAGGGATCGCTAGGTAGGAAAGGAGAGACCCGTATGAAGGTGTTCGCAGGGAGCGGGCTGAGGCTGTTCGCTTCAGCAGTCGCCCTTCTCGGGCTGCTGTTCGCAGCGTGCGGGGGCGACGACAGCGGGGGAGGGGAGGCAAAGTCCGACGACCAAAAAGACATGGCGCCGGCGAGCCAGCAAGTCCTCCGCACCAGGATCACGGGCGAGCCGAAGACCATCGACCCGCACCTCACCAACTTCGCCAACGAGACCACCATCACCAAGCCGCTATTCAGCGGTCTTTTCACGTTTGACCCCGAGATGAGGGTGGTCCCGAGCGTTGCCGCCGAGATTCCTACGGCGGAGAACGGTGGGGTCTCGAAGGACGGCCTGACCTACACGATCAAGCTGCGTAAGGACGCGAAGTGGAGCGACGGCAAGCCGGTCACGGCCAAGGACTTCGAGTACAGCATGAAGCGGGCGATGGACCCGAAGCTGGCGGGGCCTTACACCTCCAACTACTTCGCCCTGAAGGGTGCGGAGGAGTACAACACGGCCCTCGGCACCAGCGCGGCGCCGAAGACCGCGACCGACGCGCAGCTGGCCCAGCTTCGCGATGCCCTGGGCGTGAAGGCAAAGGACGACTACACCATCGAGTACCAGTTGAAGGAGCCGGATGTGAGCTGGCTCCAGAAGCTGGCGATCTGGACCGCCTACCCGGTCCGCCAGGACATCGTGGAGCGGTTCGGAGACAAGTGGACCGAAGCTGGCAACATAGTCAGCAACGGCGCCTTCATGCTCAAGGAATGGGCCCACAACGAGCGTTTCGTCATGGTGCCCAACCCGTACTGGCACGGCGAGCCGAAGCCGAAGCTGCAGCAGCTCATCATCCTCATGATGGAGAACGACGCTGCTGCTTATGCCGCGTACCTCAACAATGAGCTCGACATCGTCGGCGTGCCGCCGGCGAACCGGCGCGAGGTTCAGCAGCCCACCAACCCCTTGAACAAGGAGCTCAAGCGGGGCGGCGACGGCACGACCTTCGCGCTGATGATGAACCACAAGGTCCCGCCCTTCGACAACCAGAAGGTACGCGAAGCCTTCGCCCTGGCCTTCGACCGCAAGGCCTTCGTCGAAGTCACGCAGTCCGGCGTCGGTTTCCCGGTCACGACCTGGATCGCATCCAACCAGCCGGGGCACAACCCGGAGCTCGGAAAGCAGTTCTCGTTCGACCCGGTGAAGGCCAAGGCCGCGCTCGCGGCGGCGGGCTTCCCTGACGGCCGCGGGCTGCCCAAGGTTACCTTCCTGGCAGTCGCGAATGACACGAACCGGAACGTAATCGCCCCGTTCGTGATCGAGAACTACAAGAAGAACCTCGGCATCGACGTCGAGTACGAGTTCGTCGACACGGCGACCTACACGTCGCGCTACACCAGAAACCAGCACCAGATCGCCATCGGCGGCTGGCACCTGGACTGGCCGTACCCGGACAACTGGCTTCCCAACATCCTGGGCTGCAACCAGTCAAACAACCACACGCAGTATTGCAACCCGAAGTTCGACGAGCTGGTGAAGCAGGCCGCGCGTGAGACGGATGACAAGAAGCGTCTGGCCCTGTACGACCAGGCCCAGAAGCTGGCCCTGGACGAGGTGGCCCTGGCGCCGATTTACGAGCGCGAGTACTTCGTGCTGGTGAAGCCCTGGGTGCGTGACCTGGTGATCACGAACCTGGACTCGGCGCGTGGCGACTACAACTACCACCGGATCTGGATAGCCGCCCACTAAGACGGACGGCTGACCTAGGCCTCTAGCCAAAGGGGGGCGCCGCCAAGGCGCTCCCCTCTGGCCCTGAGTGAGACATGAGCAACTACATCGCGCGCCGCATCCTCTGGCTCATACCTGTCATGTTCTTCATCTCCCTGGTGACGTTCGTGCTCATGCACAACGTCGAGGGCGGGCCCTGGGACTCGGAGCGCAAACTGCCTGACCATGTCATCGAAAACCTGAACCGCAAGTACGGCCTCGATAAGCCGCTTTGGCGCCAGTACGTCGACTTCGTCGCCAATGCCCTGCAGGGGGACCTGGGCATTTCCTTCCAGCGCCAGGACAAGCCCGTGACGGACATCCTCCTCGGCGGCCTGAAGGTTACGGGGATGCTGGGCCTGATGGCCCTCGGCATGGCCTCGGTCGTCGGCATCTCCCTGGGCATCATGGCCGCATTGAACAAGAACGGTCCCATTGACTATCTGAGCGTCCTGCTCGCGACCATAGGCTCTTCGATTCCCTCCTTCGTGCTGGGCATCTTCCTGATCTATTTCCTCTCTGTGGAGTGGCACATCCTGCCGACGTACGGTTGGAACCTGAGGAATGGTTTCATACCCGGATGGGTGCCTCCTTTGAAGCAAGCGGTCATGCCGGTGATCTGTCTCGCCGCCTTGCCGACAGCGTTCCTGGCGCGAGTGACACGCGCCAGCATGCTGGAGGTCCTGCGCCAGGATTACGTCCGCACGGCGCGCGCGAAGGGCCTGCCGTCGCTTACGGTCCTCTACCGTCACAGCTTCCGTAACGCCCTGATCCCGATCCTCACGATCCTGGGGCCGATCGCCGTCAACCTCGTTACCGGCGCCTTCATCGTCGAGCAGCTGTTCTCGATCCCGGGTAATGGGCGGCTCTTCATCCAGAGCATCAACGGGCGGGACTACGGCCTGATCATGGGCACGACGCTCTTCTATGCCTTTTTCATCGCCATCGCGAACCTCGCCGTGGACATCACCTACGCCCTCGTAGATCCGCGGATCAGGTACAGATAGGGGGCTCGCTTGGCCGTCAGCACCGTACCTCTCGCCGAACCTGCCGAGCACCAGCGGTACCGCGCCCGCGGCCTATGGGAAGATGCCTTCAGGCGGCTGATCCGAAACCGCCTTGCCCTCGTCGGGCTATTGATCCTGGTGGTCTTCGCCGTGGCGGCGGTGCTCGCGCCCCTGATTGCGCCCTTCGACCCCAACGAGCAGAACTACGACGCCATTTTCCAGAGTCCGAACGCTACGCATATCGCCGGCACCGACAACCTTGGCCGCGACTGGTTCAGCCGCCTCGTTTACGGGGCGCGCCTGTCGCTCACGGTCGGGATATTCGCCCAGGCGATCGTACTGATGATCGGCGTTGCCATCGGCACCACGGCGGGATACTTCGGCGGGCAGATCGACAACCTGCTCATGCGGTTCACGGACCTCATGTACGCCTTCCCGGACCTGCTCTTCATCATCCTGCTGCGGACGGTGTTCAGCGAAGGAATACTGCATGAGTTCGGCATCAACATTCTCAGCCGTGACACCGAGCAGATCTTCACGCTCTTTTTCATCATCGGGCTGATCAACTGGACGGGGGACGCCCGCCTGGTGCGCGGCCAGATACTGTCGCTCAAGGAGCGTGAGTTCGTGGAGGCGGCGCGCAGCATTGGCGCCTCCAACGCGCAGATAATGTGGCGCCACCTCTTCCCGAACACGCTGGGGCCGCTGATCGTCGTGGTCACGCTGGGCATCCCGCGCGCGGTGTTCGCGGAGGCGGCCCTCAGCTTCATCGGCATTGGCGTAGGGCCCAGCATCCCAAGCTGGGGGTCCATGGTGCAGGAAGGCTACAGCGCCATCTTCGGATCGCCGCACCTGGTGCTCTTCCCCGCCGGCGCAATCGCGCTGCTGATGCTCTCCTTCACATTCCTGGGCGACGGCCTCCGCGACGCCCTTGACCCCCGCACGCGCTAGCCGGCGGCCAGCCCGCGGCTATCTGACGGACCCCTGACGACGGTCGCCGCCGCCGGCCCCTTGTATCCCCCAGGGCGACGAACGCCCCCTCGGCTTACACCAAGGGGGCGTGTTCGAGCAGGCTGACGCCCCTGCCTCCGGTGGCGAAAGCGGACGGCAGGCTCTCCCGCCAGACCTGCCGCCGCTGTGGGGCTCACTGCCGCTCAGATCTGATCATCGGCCGGCGGGGCGCCGGTCTTTGATGGAGGCGGGTGGCGGCGGGCACCAACGGGCCCTGCGGCGCGCTGGCGCGGCTATTCGCAGCCGCACCGACAGTGCGATTGGACCCAGTGAAGCTCGTGCCGGAACAACGCGCGCGGCGGCCCCTGGCGGCGAAGCGTCTCCACGCGCTCGCGCGCGACAGCGTCCGCGGGGTGGTACTCGTTGATGAAGTAGGTCGGCGGGAAGGTCATGCTGCGCGAGTAGACGTCGAAGCTGGGCCCATCGCTGACCAGCGCCTTATTGAAGCCGATGGGCCTGTCGTTGTCCATCGGCCCGAGAGCGATATCCATCCACATTTCGGCAAACCGCGGCTCCTGCGCCAGCTCTGCGAGCATGCGAGCGTATTCGGGGCGGTGGCTGTGTACGGCCGTGCCCATCCAGAAGATGCGCAGTCCCTCGCGAAGCGCTTCCTCGTCGCTGGCCGGGCTAGCCTCCGGGTGTGCCCTGGCAGCGCGAAAGATGAGCGCCATCGGGTGCAGGTCGCGGCTCAGGGCCCGTGTAAAGCCGGTCCCGAGCGCGTCCAGATAGCTGTTCCAGGCCCGCACGTAGAAGAGGCCGTCGATGACTACGGCCGGGTACTGAGAACTGCCCAGGACCTCCTGCACGTAGCGCACGAAGCTGGAGCGCTCGGGCGCCGGCATCGCCCGCATGCGGCTACAGGCCATGATCAGGAACGCTACATGGTGATTGGACAGATGGCAGACTTCGGCGATCCGGGAGATGTCGCGGTCGTCCGGGACCTGGCGGTTTGCCTCCCATCGCCGAACGGTGGCTCCGGAACGGCCGATGAGGCGCCCGAACTGTTCCGGGGAGGGCTCTCGTCCGTTGACCCGCGCGCGGTGCCTGAAGCAGGCGATCCAGGCGCCCGGGCTATCCGGGAAGGGGGGTCCAGAAGGTCTCTTTGCCATTGCTCCCGGGAGCCCCAAGACCCGCACTGGTCTTAAGCGCTCCTCTCGCATTCTCATATACGCGACCACGCGGTCCGTGACAATGGCCTCTCGGCCCCAATGCTGCCCGCGGATGGGCTGCTACGGGGATTGTAGGCGGCCGCCGCCCCCCTCACACGCCGCGGGGACGACGCCCCTCCGGCTTGTCAGAGCCATGTGATTGCCGCTGTGATAAAAGTCGATGGCCCCGGCGGTGACCCGCCGAGCCGCCGTTGGGCCCGCGGGACGCCCCGACCAGGCTCTGGGCGTCCCGTCCCTGCCGGGCTGGTGTGGTCGGAGGGAAGCCGCCTCGGTGGCGGTCGCCGGGAGCGGCGGTCACCTGAAGGTCGCAGCCGCGAACAGGACCGCGAACTGCCGGCACCAAATGATTGCGCTCCGCACCTGGGAAATGTCGACGCCGGGCGGGACGTCGTAGTTGAAGCTGCCGTCCGTCGCCTTGAGGCGGCCGAGGTTGACCGCCATGCTGTCGTAGCCGTCGGGGTCGGGTGACAGGTAAACGTACAGGTCCGGCCCGTTGCGGACCGAGAAGTCCTCGAACCGCAGGACGTAGCGGCCCGGCTCTGTCTCGATCAGGAAGGCCTTGCCCCTGCCGAAGTGGAAGCTGTCGGCGCCGACGAATTCGCCGCGGTGTGTCGTGCGCGGCGCAAAGGCCCCCGCCGGCGCCACGGGGGCCGCGGACCCGCCAGGCGAGTCGATGGCAGCTGCTGCGACCGGGCTCGCCTCCTCCAGGAAGCTGCGCTCCCACAGCGGCGACAGCAGATAGTCGCCGGCGATGAGCGCTGCCACAAGCATGGGCGCTCCTGTGGCTGCCGCCAGTAGCCGGTGCCGCCAGACGAGCCTGTGCAAACCCGCTCGATACGCCGCGAAGATACCGGCCGCGGTAACGACCGCAAGGAGCGCCGTGATCGGATAGCGGTAGTCGTAAAGGTCCGCCATCACCCGCTCGATGTCGCCGAAAGTAGAGAGCACGGCGTCCACCACCTCAGCTAAGTACCGGACTCAAGCGTAGCCTGCCGATCTTACGAATCCCTTACGCGCCTCGATCTCACAGCGCTGCCAGGGCTTGCCCCGTCAGGACCAGTCCGGCGGCCAGGATCGCGATGGCGCTGAGCACCGGGACCGCCGGGGCGAGGCGGACGACGGGCCTCGCGCGGCCGATGAGAGGCTGAAGCCGCAGGCCGGGCGCCTCAAGGAGCCGCCGCGCGTAGACGAGGGCGAGGCCGACGGCGGTCAGCACGGCCGCCAATCCGAAGCTGAAGGCTCCGATCAGCGCCAGGCCGAAGGGGATGCGGTCCAGGGCGATCGTCCCCAGCATCACGACGATCGCAGTCGGGCAGGGCAGGAGGCCGCCAGACACGCCGATCATCAGCAGGCCGCGCCAGCCCGGCGCCGGCGCGTGGTCGTGGTGGTGAGGAGCCTCATGGCCGTGAGGATGGCCGGCGTGGTGGTCATGGTGGTGGAAGGCCGCGGCGGAGCCGCGGCGCCGCAGGGCCCGCAGACGCGTCCAAAACAGGCCCGCGCCCATCGCCAGCACCAGAAGCCCGGAGGCGACGCTGAGCCACAGGTACAGGTCCTCCGCGACGGCATGACGGGAGGCGTACAGCGTCACCAGCCCCAGCGCCACCACCGACGACGTGTGCGTCGCCGTGACGGCGAGCCCCAGGGCCAGCGCGTGCCGCGCTGTCCCCCGCGAGCCGACCAGGTACGCGCCGACGATTGTCTTCCCGTGCCCGGGACCGAGCGCGTGGGTGGCGCCCCAGGCCATGGCCGCCAGGAGGGACAGGGCGACGAACGCCGGGGTCAGGTCCTGCCGCTCCACCAGGCGCGCGAAGCCGCCCGGCGTCCGGCCGGCAGCGCCGCCAGCGGTGCCGGCGGGCGCCACCGACGGCGCGACCGGCACGCTATGGCCGGCGGC
>DATLYJ010000163.1 GCA_035574915.1 Dehalococcoidia bacterium
CCTGGGAGGGGCAGGCCAGCTGCGGGTGGCCAACAGAGCGGAGGGCCGCGACGCCCACCTGCCAGACGGCCGCGTCCATCTTCCTGAGACGCCCATCTACCGCGCCGGCGCGTGTTCGCTGACCGCGATGGCCTTTGGCACTTCACCTCGGTAGGGGACGGCGGCTGCCAGGCGAGGGCATCCGGCCGGAAGCGGCCGCGGGCATCCGGGGCTGATGCCCTGTCGCGTCAGGCGCTGGTCTCGACCGGCCGGTCGATCGCCGGGAGCTCGGAGCGCGCGCCCGGGACAAGGCCGAAGCGCGCCCAGGTCTTGAGGGCGAGGTTCAGTTCGCGGACCAGGTTGGAGTCGGCCGGCAACTCATCGAGGATGCAGCGCTCCAGGTGATGCTCCATGAGCAGAATGCCGACCTGGTCGATGCTGCTGCGCACGGCCATCACCTGGGTCAGCAGCTCCTCGCACTCGCGGCCGCTCTCGAGCATGCGCTGCAGGCCCTGCACCTGACCTTCGATGCGGCGCAAGCGCGTCACTACCGATTTCGTCAGCTCATCCATAGGTTTCAGGGTGGTGGCAATGGGCGCCGCTGGCCGGACCAGCAGACAGCCCTACTCCCTTACATGCCCTTTCCGCCGTTGCGGTGCCGATGTGTCACTGGCCCACCAACGGCAACTGCCCCTCTGGTTGTTTGACATACCCCTCGGGGGTATGCTACAGTCTACTCACCGAGAGGGAACCCTGTCAACGAGACAGCATTCATAGGAGGAAACCGCAGTCATGGCGAAGCCGGCAGACGTTACCGACAGCACCTGGGAGCAGGAAGTCCTCAAGGCGGACAAGCCCGTACTGGTCGACTTCTGGGCCCCGTGGTGCGGCCCCTGCCGCATGGTCGCCCCGATCGTGGAGGAGTTGGCGGACGAGTACGAGGGGAAGGTGCAGTTCCTGAAGTTGAACACGGACGACAACCCTCAGACCGCAATGAAGTACGGCATCCGCAGCATCCCGACGCTGCTGGTCTTCAAGCAGGGCCAGCCTGTCGGCCAGATTATCGGGTTCCGGCCCAAGAGCGACCTCAAGAAGCGCCTCGACTCGGTCCTTCCCTGAGCCAACCTATCGAGGACAACCTGCGGGGGCGGGTCGTAAGCCCGCCCCTGTTCATGCCCGCAAGGCAGATCCAATGACCGTGAACGACTACGACATCGTGATCGTCGGCGGCGGACCGGCCGGGTTAAGCGCCGGCCTCTATGCCGCGCGCGCCCGCCGCAAAACGCTGCTCATCGAACGCGGCGTCATCGGCGGGCAGATCTCACTGACCTCCGCGGTCGAGAACTACCCCGGCTTCATGTCCATCAACGGCTTCGACCTGGCCCAGGAGATGAGGCGCCAGGCAGAAGCAAACGGCCTGAGGATCGTCGACGGCAGCGTCACCTCCGTCGATCTTGACGGCGCCTACAGGGTCGTGAAGGGCCCGGAGGCTGAGTATCGGGCGAAGGCCGTGATCCTGGCGGGCGGGGCGGACCACAACCGTCTGGGAGTGCCGGGGGAGGAGCGTCTCACCGGTCGCGGGGTCTCTTACTGCGCTACCTGCGACGCCGCCTTCTTCAAGGACATGGAGGTCGCGGTCGTGGGTGGCGGGGATTCGGCGCTGGACGAAGGCCTCTTCGTCGCGCGGTACGCCTCGAAGGTCACGATCATCCACCGGCGCGACCAGCTGCGCGCCAGCCGGGTGTTGCAGGAACGCGCCTTTGCGGAGCCGAAGATAACCTTCCGGTGGAACACGGTGGTCACGGAAATCGAAGGCGAGTCGGCTGTGGAAGCGGCGCGTCTGCGCGACGTGGTAACCGGCGAGGAATCGCGACTGGCGGTGGCCGGAGTGTTCGTCTTCATCGGCACGACGCCCAATACGGCATACCTCAAGGGCCTGGTGGACCTCGATGCTGGCGGCCACGTGGTGACCGACCTGTGGATGCGGACGAGCGTACCGGGGATTTTCGCCGCCGGCGATATCCGCACCGAGTCGGCGCGCCAGGTAGTAAGCTCCGCCGGCGACGGCGCAACCGCGGCGATCGCGGCGGACCACTACATCTCGGACGCGTTCCCCGGGTAGCCGCTGCGCTGGCGTCCCCTGGTGAGCCAGGAGAGCGCAGATCCTGCCAGCGCGGTGGCGCTTGATGCGGCATAAGAGGGTCGTGCTCTCGTGCACGACGCGCGCTGGGCCCGGGTTTCCTTCGCCAATTTCGACAGCGTGTCCCCATATCGCGAACCGGCCCGCCCGGCGTCTCGGGCGCGCTCCCGCGAGCGTGAGCTCAGCGTGTTAGGCGCTGGCGGTTGCCGCTGGCTGCAGCCGGTAGATAATCCGGCAGCCCCGGCCGGCGTGCATCATCCCCACGAGGCGCCTGCCGCGCACGACACGGCATCGTGCCTACTGCACTCTCGACCGTCGACTCTGTACTCTTCGGGGGAAGGTTGCGCGGGAGGCATGCGTCATGGGACTCAGGGGCGAAGCGGCGATTGTCGGCATTGCGGAGCTGAAGCCGGAGAGGCGGCCGCAGGGGCCCTTCAAGCTGCCAATCGAGCAGTGGGCCGACCTCGCGAAACGAGCGCTGGACGACGCCGGGATCAGTCCGCGCGAAGTCAACGGCATCTGCTCGTCGTCCTCGATCCGTGAGGCTTCGATGTTCGTGCCGGCGACGATCTCCGAGTACCTCGGGACGAAGGTCAATTTCGCTGAAGTCGTGGACCTGGGCGGCGCGACGGCGGCGGGCATGGTCTGGCGGGCCGCGGCGGCGATAGAGCTCGGCGTCTGCGATGTCGTGGTGTGCGCGCTGCCGTCGATGCCGGGCCCGCAGCCGCCGCAGGCCGACGGCCGCCCACGAGGGATGGGCTTCGGCGCCTCCAGCGCCAACTTCGGCTCGCCCCAGGCGGAGTTCGACATCCCCTACGGCAACGTGGCCCAAAACTGCAGCTACGCCATGATCGCCCAGCGCTACGCCGCCGTGTACGGCTACGACCCCTGGGCGATGGCGAAGATCTGCGTGGACCAGCGGACGAACGCCTGCGCCAACCCTGCCGCGATCTTCTACGGTCAGCCGATAACGGCCGACGACGTGCTCGCGAGTCCGATGATCGCGGACCCGTTACACATGCTCGAGATCGTGATGCCGGTGTCTGGTGGGGCGGCGGTAGTGCTGGCCGGGAAGGAGCGGGCGCGGCGCGCGAAACACCGCCCGGTCTGGGTGCGAGGCTTCGGCGAGCACCTGGAGATCAAGACGCCGACGTACGCGGAGGACATCGTGAAGACGCCCGTTGGCCCGGCCGCGGAGATGGCGTTCGCCATGGCCGGCGCCAGGCGCTCGGACATCGACCTGGTCTCCCTTTACGATTGCTACACGATCACGGTGCTCCTGACCCTCGAGGACGCCGGCTTCTGCGCGAAAGGGGAAGGCGCGAAGTTCATCAAGGAACACGACCTGACTTACAAGGGCGACTTTCCCTGTAATACGCATGGCGGACAGCTCTCCTTCGGGCAAGCGGGACTGGCCGGCGGCATGTCGCATGTGACGGAGGCGACGCGCCAGCTCCAGCAGCGGGCGGGCGAGAACCAGGTGCCGAAGGCGGACCTCGCTTTCGTCTCCGGCACGGGCGGCGTGATGAGTGAGCAGGCGGCGCTGCTGCTGCAGGGAGACTGAGGATGACGATGATGGAGAAGCCGCTGCCTGTGCCGACGCCGACCTCGAGGCCTTTCTGGGAGGGGCTGCGCCAGCGCAAGGTGCTCCTGCAGCGCTGCCTTGACTGCGAGGTCTACGTCCACTATCCGCGGTCCAACTGCCCGAATTGCCTGGGCGCCAACCTCGAATGGCGGGAAGTCTCCGGCCTCGGGACTCTCTACACCTACACGATCGCGCGGCGGCCGACCGCGCCGCAGTTCCAGGACGAGACGCCTCAGAAGATCGCGGTCGTAGAGCTCGACGAAGGCCCGCGGCTGACGACGACACTCGTGAACGTCGACGAGGCCGCGATCAAGGTGGGCATGCGGGTGCGGCCCGTGTTCGAAGATGTCCAGGGGACAGAGGTGACGCTCCTTCGTTACGAGCCGGCGTAGAGCCGGCGCCGGGCGTGCCGTCCTTTACCTCTGCGCCCGGACCGGAGGTCCGGGCCAGCGAACTGCTAGACTCCGGATGGGAGTGGATGGGGCCCGGTGGTTCTCGCGGTCTTCAAAACCGTTGCGGCGCGGCGTCGCCGTGCTGGGAGGGTTCGACTCCCTCGCACTCCCGCCAGGCGAAACCGAACCTAAATCGGCGTCTCAAAGGGCTTCAGGGGCGCGCCTTCGAGCCGTCGGAAACCGCTGTCTCAGGAGTTTTGACAGCAGTTTTGACAGCAACGGCTACAGACAACCAAAGACGCTGGCGACCGACGAGTCAGGAAGATGCGCTGGCGGCGGTCGCCGCGGGCGCGAAAAGGCTCTCCATTTTCCTCGCAGCGTCAGCATGCATTCCGGGCGTCACATGGGAATAGGTGTCAAGGGTCAGAGTGATCGTGCTGTGGCCGAGCATCTCCTGTACCAGCTTGGGGTGAGTGCCTTTCATGAGGTGGAGGCTTGCCGCCGTGTGGCGGAGGTCATGCACGCGGATGTCCGGCAAACCCGCCTGACGCAGGAGTCTGTCGAACCGTTGCGCGAGTCCCGAGGGCTCCAAGGGGCCGCCGTCCCAGCGGCAGAATACGAGGTCCTGGTCCCGCCAGGCGGCGCCGACCTGAAGCCGCTCTTCCAGCTGGCGCTTGCGGTGGGCTTGGATGGCGGCGATGGTTCCATTCGGCAGGGCGATGGTCCGCCTGCTTCGCCTAGTCTTGGGCTCGACGAACACTAAGCCAGCGCCGCGCTGGCGCTGGAGCGCCCGGCGAACCGTCAACGTCTGCAGAGCGAAATCAATGTCCTGCCAGCGCAGGCCAATCGCCTCTCCCAAACGCAGTCCGGTTGTCGCCAGCAAGACCCAGAGGGCGTGCAGCCTGTCGTCGGCGGAAGCTTCGAAAAGCCTGCGAACCTGCTCCTCGCTGAGCGTCTTCATCTCGGAGCGCTCCGGCCGCGGCGGCGTGACCGCGTCGCAGGCGTTTCGCCCGACCAGACCCCACTTGAGAGCCTTCTCCAGGGCGCCGTGGAGGACAGTGTGGCACTGTTCGACGGATCTCTTAGAGAGGCCTTCACCCAGCAACTGCTGGTAGGCTGCGTCGATCATCTGGGGCGTGAGTGCAGCCAATTTTGTCCGACCAAGGAGAGGCTCAAGGCGGCGGACGTTCAACGCGTACGCCTCATGAGTACGCGGTCGGACGCTGGCTCCTGTGTGATCCAGCCACTGAGCCAGGTACTGCGAGACGGTGTGGCTACTGGTCGCGATGGGGATGCCCTTGAGTTGGTCGTGCAGCGCCTCGGTCAACTGCGCCGCAACGATGGACCGATCCCGGTTGATGAACTGCCTTCTCTCGCCATTCGGGAGCGAAATCATCGCCATCCAGCGGCCGTCTTTCCGCTGGAAGATTGTGCCCTCGCCGTTAGCTCTTCGCTTTGCCACGCCTCTTGTTTCCTTGCCTTATCGATGCCTGCGTCTCGGCCTCCTTGGTTCTGAGGAAGTCGAGAACCGCTTCATGTGTTATGCGCACGGTCCTGTGGCCGAGGCGCGCCGCCCGCAGTTGCCCGCTGCTTATGTAGTGGCTGACCGTCGCCCGATGGAGGCCGAGGAGTTCCGCCACCTCCTCTATCGTGTAGAAGGCCTTCGGCGGAGGGGGGCTTGGAAGATTGTGATTCGTTGCCATGCGATGTTATAATACCACAAGCATGGCGGAGCGTAGCAGCACATGACGAGAATCCACCAACTCTTGCGAGGCGCCCTCGAGGCTTGGCGCCCTACTCAGACCACTCCCGGGGAAATTCGCCCGAACTCTACTCTTCCCCCGAGAACGATTACCTCTCCTCTCATGACCCGGCTGGAGAGACTGCGCGCGCTTTTCTTTCGGGAACTGTATCAGGACGACGATCCCACAAGTCCATTCGTCATGTTCGTCGAGGCGGTTATGGCGGAATGGGCCGCTCTCGCACAGAACCTAGCCCATAGGAAGATGGATGAACTCTGGATGGACGCACATCGGAAAGTCAAAGAGGATGAAAAGGCATCGTTGGTTGCAAAGCTCCTTGCTTCCGGCGCGACAGCCCAACAAGCGGAGGAGGAAGCCGAGCGTGCTAGTACCCAGCTTGCCGATCTCGTCCTGGGGTTCGCGAGGGCCGGTCATACGGAGCCAACTGAGTCGGAGGCTGACCAGGCGGTAGGCGAGGCTGCTGTGATGATCGCGCGTGATGCTGACCGCCTGTCCGCATTGTCGCAAGCGGTGGTTAGGAGCCTCAACGTGTCCGCTCTGCATCATGACTGGCTCACTGCCAGACTGGCCTGGGAAGCACGCTACTTGCTCTGGCACGGCAGGAAGCGGGAATCACGTTGGGATCGGTACAGGCTCGCCGGGGGGCTCGTAGAACCACAGCCGCAGGAAGACTCGGTGGACCCCTTCGGCGAATTCACCACTGCCGGCCTTTCCCTTGCGGTATCGCCTCCTCCATGGCGCCCGGGCTCGGTCATCAGGGAGCCGAGACCATCTGTACGGCTCGTGCTGTACGCCGACGAGTCCGACGAACTACACAGACAGAAGTGGGACCAAGCC
>DATLYJ010000164.1 GCA_035574915.1 Dehalococcoidia bacterium
TGCCTCGCCGACAGGGGCGAGGCGTTAGCGACCGCCGACTGGAAGACGGCGGACTGGGGTTACGTCCGCCTGCACTGGGGCAGGGCGTCGCCTCAATCGTGCTATACGCAAGAGTGCCTGGGCGTTTGGGCGCGCCGCCTCATCGAGACCTGGGATGAACGCGAGGACGTCTTCGTGTTCTTCAACAACGACGCCAACGCCTGCGCCCTGCGCGACGCGGTCGCGCTGGCAGACCTCGTGCGGGAGGCCGGCCGCCGAGTCTCGGCGACGCCAAGGCCGGAGGAACTGACCGTCCAGGAGTGGTGAGCGGCGCCACACAACCGCACCGCCAGGCTTGATACCCCATGGGGGTAAGGGTATAATCAGGCCAACTCCACCTGGAGGAGCGGGATGAGCACGACACGTATTGGATTGAGCTTCAGGCCGAAGGCCTGCTTGCGCTGCGGCGGGGACGCCTACCTGAACCGCGAGGACGACCCGGAGTGGGTTTGCCTGCAGTGCGGCCGCGTCGTACCGACGGCGGCGCCGGTAGTGGCGCTCGAAGGCCGAAAGGAGGCGCGTGCGGAGGCCGTGCCCGCGAGCCGCGCCGCCTGACCGGCCTGCGTGACCGTCTAGAATGCTGGGGCGCCACCGCGGCGCCCCAGCGCTCTTTGTGTCCACCTCGGAGGTCAGTCTTGGCCGATGTCACCGTCTACGGCGCTCCCTGGTGCCCGGACTGCCGGCGTTCCAAGCAGTTCCTCTCCGAGCAGCGCGTCCCTTATGAGTGGGTGGACATCGACAAGGACCCGGACGCGGCCGCCTTCGTCCGGCAGACGAACAACGGCAAGCAGATCATCCCGACGATCGTCTTCGCCGACGGCTCCTACCTCGCCGAGCCATCGAACGACGACCTGGCCCGCAAGCTGGGCCTGACCCTGCAAGCCGAGCGGTCCTTTTACGACCTCATCATCATCGGGGGCGGGCCGGCCGGCCTGACGGCGGCGATCTACGGCGCCCGGGAGGGCATCGACTGCCTGGTGATCGAGAAGAGCGCCCTCGGTGGCCAGGCGGGCGTGACCGAGCGCATCGACAACTACCCGGGCTTTCCCGAGGGCATCAGGGGCGCGGACCTCGCCGACCGCTTCGTCGAGCAGGCGCGCCGCTACGGGGTCGAGCTGCTGTCCGCGGTTGGCGTCCGGTCCATCCGGCGGGAAGGTCACGATATCGTCTGCCTCACGGATAACGGCCACGAATACCGCTCCCATTCGGCCATCATCGCTACCGGCTCTCACTACCGGCGCCTCGGCGTCCCGGGCGAAGAGGAGCTGATCGGCGCTGGCATTCACTTTTGCGCGACCTGTGATGGTCCCTTCTACCGCGGCGCGAAAGAGCTGATGGTAATCGGGGGTGGGAACTCGGCAGTGGAGGAAGGCATCTTCCTGACTCAGTTCACGGAGAAGGTTTTGCTCGTCGATCACAGCCGGGAGCTGCGGGCGAGCGCGCTCCTGCAGGAGAAGGCGCGGTCGCTGCCTAACTTCGAGATAATGACGAGCATGCAGGTCACGGAGTTCAAGGGACATTCGCGAGTGAGGGCGGTGTACGCCAAGGACCTCAAGAGCGGGGAGGTTCGCGAATTCCACCCTGACGCCGTCTTCGTGTTCATCGGCCAGAGCCCGAACAGCGGTTGGCTGGCCGGGTCGCTCGACCTGGACGCTGCCGGGTTCATCGTGACGAGCGACACTTTCGAGACCTCGCTCCCGGGCGTGTTCGCGGCGGGGGACGTGCGCGATGGGAGCACGAAGCAGTTGGCCAGCGCCGTCGGCGAAGGCACGACGGCGCTGCTCATGGTGCGAAACTACCTGCGCAAGCTTGGCGACCTGGGACGTCACGACATCGAGGCGGGCTGAGGCGCGCGGATGGATGCGCTACGCCAGGACGCAAGGAAGGAGCACATGGAGCGTGCCGGGATGACACCTGCGGGCCTGGAGATCGAGCCCTTCGGCCGGGAGCACTGGGCCGAGGCGGCCGTCGTGCTCGCGCGAGCCCATGCCGCGGACCGCGTGCGCGAACCGATGCTGCCGGCCCGCTACGAGGACCCGGAGGCGGCTTATGGGCTCGTCGAGAGGACGTGCGGACCGGCGGTGGGCGTGGTCGCCTCTCGCGGCGGGCGGGTGGTGGGATACCTGGTAGCGTCGTTCTCGAACGAGACGATGGAGAACGTCGCCGAGGTCTCGACCACGATGGCCGCCGTGCTCCCGTCCGAGGGCGCGGAGACCTGGCGGTGGATGTACGCCGCGGCCGCAACCCGGTGGCTGGAACGCGGTTGCTTCGTGCACTACGTCCAGGTCCCCTCCACGGACGACGTGGCGGTCGGCGCCTGGTTCTCCCTGGGCTTCGGGCAGTACTCGGTATACAACTGGCGGGCAGCGTCCCCCGTCCGCGGCCCCGAGGCCGAGGTGGTGATCCGCCAGGTCGGCCTGGAGGCCTTCGAGGAGGTCTGGACGCTGCGGGCCGGCCTGCGCCGGTACAATGCCACCGCGCCGATACTTCACCCGCGGATCGAGCGCCTGGGCCCGGCAGCGGAGCGCGCCCGGGAGACCACGCGCGCCAGCATGGCGGAGGGCAGAAACGCTTACTTCGTGGCCCGGCAGGAGGGGCAGCCAGTAGGTCTGATGATCTTCACGCCTCCGGGCCCTGACGACCGTCTGACGCCCGATGGCTCCGTCTACCTGTGGATCGCTTTCGTAGACGAGGCGGCGCGGGCGGGCGGCATTGGGGCGGCGATGGTGAACCGCGGCCTCGCCTGGGCGCGCGAGCAGGGCTACGAGGTGTGCACCGTCGGCTACTTCTCGCCGAACCTGCTCGGCGCGCGGTTCTGGCAGAGCAAAGGGTTCATGCCGCTCGGGTATACGCTCGAGCGCCGCATCGACCCGAGGATTGCCTGGGCGAAGGACTAAACGCCGGCAGGCCGGGCCTGTCTGTTCGTCCGGGGCGCGAGCATGGCCTCCGCAGGCGTCAGGTCCCTGCCGGCGGCTTCGAAAGCGCCTCCAGCCGGTCCAGCCGGTCGCGTAAGGAGCGGTTCTCCTCGGCCAGCTTGTCGACCTCCTCGCGCAGCTTCTTGAGCTCGTCGCCCTTGTCCTGACCGGCCTTGATCTTCGCGATCGCGTCGCGGGCGCTACGGATGACCCGCCCGTCGACCTCGCGTTCGACCGCGCGCTCGAGGTGAGGGATGGCGCGGGCGTCCTTGACCTCGGCGAGGGCTTCGATGGCGCTGACCTGGACGCGGAACCAGCCGTCGGCGATGAGCTCGCAGAGCCTGTCGAGGACGTCGCCCTTCTGGCTTTCCGGCACGAACTCCGCGAACTTCCCCAGGGCGGACGCCGCGGCCGCGCGCACGGAATGGTGTTTCCCCCACCGTGTCCACTCGAGCGCGATGGGCAGAGCCTGCGGGTCCCGCAGCTCCGCCAGGCCGGACATGACGCTGCTGCGGATGACTTCGTTCTGAGAGTCCTTGCCAAGGGCGTGCTGCAGGGCGGCCAGCGCGCCGGGCTGGCGCGTTTTACCGATGGCAGCCGCGGCGGCAGCTTCGACGTAGTAGCTCTCGTCACCCTCGTAGAGGACGCGCTCGAGAGCGCGGGCGGCGCGCTCGTCGCGGAACTCGCCCAAGGCGCTCATGACCGCGCGGCGCGCGCGCGGGTTCGGGAGGCCGACGCCGGTGAGGAGCTCCTCTAGGGCCAAGGATGTCCTTATCGAACCCAGCGCCTTCGCCGCCTCGGCCTGGACGGCGAAGAAGGGGTCTTCGCGCAGCGCCGCACCGAGGGCGCGGATCGCTTCGACATCCCCTTTCTTGCCCAGGGCGCGGGCGGCGGCGATGCGCCCGAGTACGTCGTCATCCCGGGCAAGCTGCTCGCGCAGCATCTCGGCGGGACGCTGGAAGTCCATGGTCTTGAGGATGTGTCCGCCGGGATCGACGCGCGCGAGCTTCGGCTTCGAGGTCAGGGGGAAGTGGAACGCTTGCTCCCGCTGCGCCAGCTCGATGCGGAAGGCGGTGCGCTCTCCCGATTCGCTGGTAAAGTCCACGGTCATGGGGAGGCGGAACTCGCGCGCGACGTCCTCGCCTTCCTGCGTCTGCTTGAAGGACAGCCTGGCCGCCTTCGACTCCTCGTCCCAGGAATACTCAGCCTTCAGTTCCGGGTGGCCGGCGCCGTAGACCCACTGGTCGAAGAACCAGTCCAGGTTGCGTCCCGTCGCCGTCTCGATCGCCTTCTGGAGGTCCGGGGTGGTGACGTTGCGGCTGCGGTTGGTGGCGACGTAGAGCCGCACAGACTTCCAGAAGAGGTCTTCCCCCAACTCGTGCCGGAGCATGTCGAGGACGACAGCGCCCTTTTCGTACAGGTGGCGGTCGAAGAGGTCAATCGGGTAGTTGTAGACGTTTGTGACGATTGGCCGCCGGTAGCGTGAGGAGGCCTCGGTCAGGTAACTGTCGACCTCCTGCTGGAGGTAGTAGCGGTACCAATCGGTGCCGCGCTGGTGCTCGTGCCAGAGCAGCTCACAGAAGGTGGCGAAGCCCTCGTTCAGCCAGCCGTGCGACCAGTCGCGGCAGGTGAGCAAGTCCCCGAACCACTGGTGGGCCAGCTCGTGGGCGATGAGGTAGTCAGGGTCCTGGTCAAGCCGGGCGCGCGCGTCATAGAGGATGTTCTCCGTGACGGTAGTCGCGCTTACGTTCTCCATGCCGCCGAAAATGAAGTCCTGCACGACCACCTGGGCGTACTTGGCGTAGGGATAGCGGACGCCCGTCTTCTCGGAGAAGAGCCGCATCATCTCGGGCGTGTTTTTGAAGACCTCCCGACCGTCGGCCTCGCGGCCGGGCGGCACGTAGTAGGTAATGGGTATGCCGTCCCACTCGTCCCTGACTTCGCCGAACTGGCCGGCGACGACGCTGGTCAGGTAAGTGACGTGGGGCACGTCCTGGCGCCAGTGGAAGGTGCGAGTGCCGTCCGGGTTCTGGTCAACGCCGGTGAGCTCGCCGATGGCGATTACGGTGTTGGGCTCCTTGACGGTGACGTGCAGTTCGCTGGTCGCCAGGTCATTCGTGAAGTCGTAGCAGGGGAACCAGTGCTTGCTGTCCTCGTCCTGGCCCTGGGTCCAGGCTTCGAGGCGCTTGTGGGGGTAGGCCTCGTCCGGCCGGATGAAGTAGAGGCCCCGTCGCGGGTTCTCGCCCCGGAACTCGACCGTGACGCTGAGGTCCTCCCCGGCCTTCCGCGGCGAATCGAGGTCGATGCGGAGGCGGCCTTCGGAGAGGCTGAAGCTCAGGTCGCGCTCGCCTCCCAGGGAGACGCGGCGGATCTCGAGGCCGACAGCGTCCAGGTCGAACCGTCGCAGGCCGTCGTTTATGGGCGCGAAAGTGTGCGTGACGGAACCCTCGATCCGCGCCTCGGCCAGGTCCAGGGCCACGTCCAGGCGCATGTGCTTGATGTCGACGGCCCGGTCACGCGGGTAGCGGGGCTTGTCTCCGGGGAGGGGAAAGCGGCCGTCAGCCCGGGCGGAGAGGAGGCCGTGCGCCCGGCAGGCGACCCCGGCTTCGATGAGGTCAGTCACGTGCAACGCTCCCTGGCACAGTTGACATAAAGACCCAGCGGCTGCCGGCCAGCCGCTTCCTTCTTCGCATCACTCTACAAGGAATGGCCTAGTCGAGATACTCCTCGATGACCTGAAAGGCACGGGCCGCTGTCTGCTCCTTGTAGGCCTGGCGGTCGCCTTCCCAGCGTTCGTGGCGCACATGCGAGAGGCGGTCGCGCACGACCAGGGCGATGTACACGGTGCCGGGCGGCTTCTGGGGTGAGCCGCCACCGGGTCCCGCGATTCCCGTGACGCCAATGGCGATGTCGGCGTCCAGCCGCTCCCTCACGCCGCGCGCCATGGCGAGAGCAGCCTCTGCGCTCACGCTGCCGTGCTCGCGCAGGAGGTCCTCGGGAACGCCGAGGAGCGCCGTCTTCGCCCGGTTGTGATAGGCCGTGGCGCCGCCCAGGAAGCAGCGCGAGCTGCCCGGCACGTTGGTGAGAAGATGGCTGATGAAGCCGCCCGTGCAGGACTCGGCGACGGAGAGAGTGAGGCCACGCCCGGAAAGCAGCGCGATCACGCGCGACGCCAGCTGTTGAGCCTCCGTTGTCACCTCAGCCTTCCGTACGGGACGCGGACTGCGAGGCCTTCGCTCGACGGCCGGGCCGGGGCCTCCGGCCGCGGCACCTAACGCTTGCTCCAGGTGCTGCCTTGCGGCGTATCACCGATTTCGATGCCCAGGCCAGCGAGGGCGTCTCGGAGGTGGTCGGCGAGGTCGAACTGCTTCTGGCGGCGCAATGCCGAGCGCAAGTCGACGATCAACTCGATCAGCGCGCCCTCGATCGAGGAGTCGGCTTTGAGGCGCCTGGTGAGGGCCTGCACCTGCGCCAGCAGTTCGACGCGCTGCTCCGCCGGCAAGCTCGACAGCCCTTCGACAAAGCGGACGAATTCAGCCGCGTTGTCCGGTTGGCTCACGGGGCCATCCGAGAACTCGTAGCCCGAGACCGAGCGTCGAGGGTCGAAAGTAGTCACCACGTGCCGGTCATGGCTGCGGAAGGCGTCGAAGGGCACGGTCTCACCGGCCTCCACGCGACGGCTGTCGCCGTCCCCGATCAGCGTGATTCCTGACTGGCCCGTGACGCGGGCGGTCTCGCTGTGATGGTCGAACGTCACGGAGGTGTAAGCGTCTATGCCCACGATGGTCACGTCCGGGGGCAAGAGGGACTGCAGGACGTCGAAGCGCTCCGCGCCGACGTAGCAGTAACGGCTGTCGAAGTTCTCGCCGCCGGAGGTGTCGTCGAAGTGCGGCACGATGGCGACATTCAAGCCCAGGCGCCCGAACAGGTCGAGGCCATCCAGCCAATGCGGGTCCTCGCCGACCTTGAAGATCTCGTACACCGGCAGGGCGTAGCGGCCGAGAGCGATGGAGGCGGCACTGGCGAAGAGCACGTCCGCCCCTTCCTCGAAGCGCTGGACAACGGCGTCCCAGACCGGCGTATCGCGCCAGTGACGGATGGCGTAGGTCGGGCTTCCCGGGCCGGCGAAGATGAGGTTCGAGTCGCGCACCTCTGCGACCGCGGCAGCGACGCGGTGCTCGGGCTCGCGTTCGCGGTGGCGGAAACTGGCCACGCGCAGGTCGAGCTGGAGGTAGTGGCGGTAGTAGTCGAGCGCCTTCTGGACGATGGCGTCGACGTTGGGCTCGAAGCCCGCCGTCGTATCGAGGAAGACGGGCCGGGCCGGCTCCTGCACGCCCGCGAGCACCTCACGGTGCACGCGACTCATGGCGGACATCAGTTCGCCGGCGCCAACGAGAGTGATCCTACCGGGCATAGCTTCGTGGAATCCTCGAGAGGCTCCCCCGTGCGGGGAGGCGCAAGGTGCGCGCGCCCAAGTATAAGCCATCCAGGGGCGGGCCCGTCCGGCCGGCTCGCTTTCTGCTGACAGCCGCTGTCGGGAGACCGCGGGTCTTCACGGCGGACCGAGACTCGGGAGAGAGGCGCCGGCCTTGCCGCGCCTCGCGGGCCGCGGCACAGGGGCCCCAGGGTGCGTGATAAAATTGAGGCAAGACGGATCGACTGGCGGGACCCCCGTTCAGGGGGTTTCGTAGCGTTTGGGACACGATGCTGGACAAACTGAAGGCTATCGAAGAGCGGTTCGACGCCATTACGGAAGAGATGGCGCGGCCGGACGTGGTGGGCGACTACCAGCGCCTGCAGGCGCTGGCGAAGGAGCGCGCCGCCCTGGAGGACGTCGTGTCCCTGTACCGCGAATACCGGCGCGTGACGGATGAGATCGAGGACGCGCGCTCTCTCCTCCACGAGGGCTCCGATCCTGAGATCGCGCGCCTGGCGAAAGAGGAGATCGAGGCCCTCGAAGACAAGCAGGCGCGCCTGGAGGAGCAGATCAAGCTCGCCCTGCTGCCCAGGGACCCGCATGACGACCGCGACGTGATCGTGGAAGTGCGCGCGGGGACGGGCGGCGAGGAGGCGGGGCTCTTCGCCGGCGACCTCTTCCGCATGTACTCGCGTTACGCCGAGCGCAAGGGCTGGGGCGTGGAGGTCCTGTCGGCGAGCGAGAGCGAAAAGGGTGGCTTCAAGGAGATCATCTTCGAGGTGCACGGCAAGGGGGCGTACTCGCGCCTGAAGTACGAGAGCGGCGTCCACCGCGTCCAGCGCGTGCCGGTGACGGAGGCGCAGGGCCGCATCCACACGAGCGCGGCCACGGTCGCCGTCCTGCCGCAGGCCGAGGACATCGAGGTCGATGTCGACGAGAAGGACCTGAAGTGGGACATCTTCCACTCGGGTGGGGCCGGCGGCCAGAACGTGAACAAGGTGGCCACTGCCGTGCGCGTTACGCATTTGCCGACCGGGATGGTCGTGCAGTGCCAGGACGAACGCTCGCAGCTGAAGAACAAGACGAAGGCGCTGATGATCCTCAAGTCGCGTCTGCTGCAAATGCGCGAGGAGGAGCAGGCGGCCCAGCTCTCGGAGAGCCGTCGGCTGCAGGTCGGGGGCGGGGACCGCTCCGAGAAGATCCGCACCTACAACTTCCAGCAAGACCGCGTCACCGACCACCGCGTAGGGTTCACGCGCCACAACCTGCAAGCCTTCCTGGACGGCGAGATTGACGACGTCATTGACGCCGTTGCGACGGCGGACCAGGCGCAGCGCCTGGAAGAGTCCCTCGTTTGACGATCGCGGAGACACTTGCGGACGCGCGGAGGCGTCTCGAGGCAGGCGGAATCGAGGACGCCGCCATCGAGGCCGAAGTGCTGCTGCGTCACGCGCTCGGCCTCTCGCGTGAAGAGATGCTGTCGGGCTTGCGCGATGGCATCTCCGGCGAAGCGACCTGCCGCTTCGAGGCGATGCTGTCGCGCAGGCTGGCGCACGAGCCGACGGCCTATATTGTCGGACGCCGCGAGTTCTTCGGCATCGACTTCGAGGTCACCCGCGCCACCCTGATCCCTCGCCCGGAGACGGAACTGCTGGTCGAGGCGGCTGTAGCCCTGGGGAAGGCGCGAAGCCGCATCCGTCGCGGCCCGGTCTTCGCCGATATCGGGACGGGGTGCGGAGCGATCGCGGTGGCCCTGGCGATGAACGTGGCGCGCTCGGACGTCCACGCTGTGGACGTGTCTCCGGAGGCCTTGGAGGTCGCGCGGCGGAACGCCCAGCGGCACGGCGTCGCTGACCGCGTGTATTTCCATCGGGGCCACCTCCTCACGCCCCTCCCGGAGTACGTGGACGTGGTGGTCGCCAACCTGCCCTACGTGACCTCGGGCGAATGGCAGCGCTTGCCGCCCGAGATCCGGGACCACGAACCTCGCTCTGCCCTCGATGGCGGCCCGGACGGCCTCGACCTGGTGCGGGAATTGCTGCGAGAGGCGCCGCGCTACCTGCGGCCGAGGGGGTGCGTCGTCATCGAGTTCGGCGCCGGGCAGGCGGAGGCCGTCAGGGAAGCCGCGCGACAGAGCTTCCCGGGGTATCGGCTGGAGACCCTCCCCGACCTTGCAGGCCTGGATCGGGCACTGATCATCGCCCCGCAAGACTGACCATCGCACAGATTTGGGCAGATTTGCGGCGCGATTTCCGCTAATCTCTCATTGGGGCCGGGCTGATCCCGGCCGCCGGAGGGTGAGGGCATGACCGAGAACAGGACCCCCGAGCAGCGCTTCCTTGCCGCGGTGAGGGACCATGCCGAGGCGCGCAAGGAGATGGACTTCCAGGGCTTCCTGGCCTACATCCACCCGGAGGCCGCGGCGCAGATGCGTCAGATGCTCGGCGGAGGCCAACCGGGCCGGATGCGTCTGCCGCGGCCGGACGACATAGTGAGCTTCGAGGTGCTGGAGGCGAAGTGTGAGGGCGACACCGGCCAGAGCCTGGTGCGGTTCACCGGCTATGGAAGCTTCGCCCTCAAGGAGTCATGGCGGCTGACGGAGGCTGGCTGGCGGGTGGTCGCCATCGAGCGTCCCCCGGAGATGGTCAAGCCGCCGAGCCTTATACAGCGCATCAAGCGCATTCCCAACGCCTTCGCCACGGTAAGGATGTCGCGCCCGCCCGGGGCCGGGCCCGGCATGATGGGCCGCCGCTAAGCCAGCACGGCCCGCCGCGCGCGTAAGATCATCCAGGCATGGCCGAGGCTCAGGAGCTAGCAATCGCCAGCGTGCGGGGGCCGGTGCGCGCCCTCTTCCATCCGCCCGCCGAAAACGGCGCTGTCGTCGTCTGCGTGGGCGGCTTCGACGGGGGCTTCGATGGCCCGGCGGACGGCCTCTTCCCGGCGCTGGCCGAGGACCTTGCGCCGCACGGCATCGGCGTGCTGCGCGTCGACTTTCGCGACCGGCGCGCGCCAGGGATCGTCGCCAACGGCGCGACCGACGTGTTGGCGGCCGTCGAGGAAATGAAGCGTCGTGGCGTCAGGCGCTTCGGACTGGTCGGCCACAGCTTCGGGGGCGCCGTGATGATCCGCGTCGGCGCCTTCACGCCTGAAGTGAAGACGGTGGTCACCTTGAGCACCCAGACGGCGGGCGCGCTGGACGCGCCGAAGCTAGCACCGCGCTCCATCCTCCTCATCCACGGCCTGGACGACGTCCGCTTGCCGCCGGACTGCTCGCGCTATATTTACGCCATCGCCAAGGAACCGAAGCGGCTGGTGCTCCTGCCCGGCGCTCGCCACAGCCTGCGCCAGGCAGCGGGTGATGTCCGGCGCCTCGTTGGGGAGTGGTTGATCACGGAGTTGAAGTAGCGCAGGGGACTTCGGGTTGCGGCGCGGAAGACATGCCCTTAGTGCCGCGTGATGCCGGGCACGCCGAGGCGGATGACCTGCGAGACCTCCACCGTGACGATGAAGCTCTGACCCGTCCCGAGGGCCTGGATGCGAATGGCGGCCGTGCGGCGGCCGGGAGGAGCGCGCGACGCGTCCACGGTGACCTCTAGCTTGCCGTTGCGGTCGCAGGGCGCCTGAGGCGCGCAGGGGAGGTTCGGCCCGACGGCCGCGCCGGCATAAGGCCGGAGGACGATCCAGGGCTCGGTGGCCATGGCGTACCAGGCGAGGACGCCGGTGCCGGCGTTCTCGATCGTGATCGTCTCCACGGTCGAGCCGCTGCCGGGCGCTACACCCAGCTTGACTTCGGGCCTGGACACTCTGAGCTGGGGCGAGCCAAGCACGCGCTCGCGCAGCCGTGGGTCGGGAAGGGGCGTCGGGTCCAGGTGGAAAGGCTGAGGCGTCGGGATGTCCATGCTCGCGTAGGGGAAGACGAAGTTCGCGAGCTTTAGTGGCTCCCGCCAGGCGGGGTTGCTGAGGTCCGGGAGCGAGACGGGTATGCCCTGCCAGAGCGGCCTGCCGTCCACGATCGGTGGGTTCGCAATGCACCCGAAGACCAGCTCCTGATAGGGGTAGTTGGCCCGGTTGTGGCCCTTGCCGTCCCCGGAGGGGCCGCAGGAATACTGGGGCCGCGGCCAGGTGCCGTAGACCGGGTCCATCGGGTGGTTGCTGCGGTTCGCCCCCGGCCCGGTAAAGCCGTTGTAGCTCCAGACGGCGAAGTACCAGTTCTCCAGGAGCTCGGGCAGGCCGTTGGTGTCCGTGCCGGCCACCGGCCTCAGCTCCGGCGCCTGGTTCCATTTGTCGGCCAGGATGGCAGCGCCGCGGGCGATGTTGTAGGCGAAGTGCGTGGCGACGAGGGCCTGTTCCGGCGAGGCGCGCCCGCCTTCGCCCAGGGCGACCGTCATGCCGGACGTCACCTGCGCGATCCCATGGCCGCAGTCGAAAGACACCAGCGCCGGGCCAATCGACCCGAAGGGCACATCGACCGCCGCCTGCGTGATGCTGCTCTCGATCCAGGAGATGGCCTTCATCAGGGTCGGGGGCACGCGACCCGGCTGGGTCGAGCGCGAGGTGCGTGGTCCAAACTCCAGGTTCGGGATACCGAAGTAGGGGTCGCCCGGGAAGAGCATGTTCGCGGCGGCGAGTTCGATGGTCGTCAGGAAGAGAGAGCGGTCCTTGAGGTCCTCGTATGTCGTCGGCGCCGTCGGAAAGATGCACTCCGCGCGCGCCGGGCGCGCCGGCGCGACCGCCGCCATGACCGCCAGCAGGAAAGCGGCCGCAGCCAGGGCCAGCCGTCGCTGGCCACTCAGGAGCGAAAGGACCCGCCTAGCGATACGTCCAGCCAATGAAGGTGACCTCTCCCTGGGCGATGGTGCGGCGTTGGCCGTCGCGGCCTATGACGACGAGCGAGGCCAACCCCGGCGATGTGGCGCTGGGGCCGTCGAAGGAGCGGGCCGCGACACGGGCGCCTGAGCGAGACCAGGACAGGGGCACGTCGAACCCGCGCGGGCGAGAGCCAAGGACTTCGCCGTCTAGAAGCACCGCCCCGGCCCCGCCGCGGAGTGCGCCCAGCGTCAGGCCGCCGGACGGCGTCCAGGCCGGGCCGAACTCGTCGCCAGCCTCGCCCACGGCGGCGAGCGCTCCAGTCGCCAACTCCAGTACCTGCACCTGAGAACGGGACCGCGGCCCGTCCGGCGTCAGCGTGAGGAAGGCCAGCCTGGACCCGTCCGGCGAGAGAGCCCAGTCGCGGGTCAGGTCATCGGAGAGCCGCGCTACTGGCGCGCCCGTCAAGGCTACGGTGTCGACTCCATAGAGGTCAGAGCCCGCCCTCGAGACGGCGGCGTAGTAGAAGGTACGTCCGTCCGGGCTGAACCCTGCCGGGAAGAGGGCGACTTCGGAGCGGGCGAGCACCGAGGCCGCTCCGTCCGGTACCCTCACCTGCACCAGCTCGTAAGGCCCCTCCGTACCTGCCGGGGGGTCGATCGCCGAGCCCGACCGGCGTACGACGAGGCTCGACCCGTCCGGCGACCAAAGCGGCCTCACGCGCAGGTCGAATGCGACGCCCAGGCGTCGCGGCGCCGTGCCGTCCATGCTGGCCGTCCAAAGCTCTGCCGGCGTGTCCGGTGCGGGGGCCGGCGTTTCAGGCGGCAGGACGGTGTAGGCGAAGGCTCGTCCATCGGGCGAGGCGGAGGCAATCATTCCGTATTCGGGGGCGTGGGGGACCCGGAGCAACCTGCTGCGGCGGGACGGCCGCGCCGGGTCGACGCGATAGACCGTATCCGCGCTCGGGCCGAACTCGGCGAGGACCAGGTACTCGGCTGCTCCTGGAACCGGCGCCGGTGAGGGGGAACGCAGCAAGTCGAGGACGAGGAGAAGGACGCCCGCAAAGACGAAAATCAGGCCGAGTGCGCCGGCGAGGCGGAGCGGCGGGAAAGTTGGGGCGCTGCGGGGAAGGGCCGCGGCCTTCGAGTAGTGAAGGAGCGGCCGTCTTGCTCTAGTTGCCATCGTTGCCTGTCAGGCCAGGGCCCGTACGCTCCTTCGACCGGCTCTAGCCGAGCCTCCCCTCGAAGGGGCGAATGCGGACCAACACCCCGCCTTGCTGGCGCGCTCAGGCCTCAGGACCCGATGGTTGTGGCGCCTCCCATGCCTTCTTGACGTGTCGAACGACGTACCACGCCACTAATACCACAAGCAGAGCCGCTGTGGGAATCTCGATAGGACGCATCCAGTCGCGGATATCGGCCCAGTTTTCGCCCAACTCGTAGCCGATCACGGCCAGCAGGAGCGACCAGATGAAGGAGCCAGCATAGGTGTAGATGGTGAAGCTCCAGAGGTTCATGCGGGCGACGCCGGCCGGGACGCTGATGAAGGTCCGCACCAGCGGCACCATGCGCCCGGCGAAGACGGCAACCTTGCCCCAGCGGGCAAAGAAGCGCTCGGCGTCGTCGAGGTCGGCCGGGGAGACGAAGACATAGCGCCCCCAGCGTTCCAGGAGGGGGCGGCCGCCCCATACGCCGACGTAGTAGGCGAAGATCGAGCCGAGCGTGCTGCCCAGCGCTCCGAGGGCTCCCGCCAGGGGCAGCAGTTCGTAGCCGTGGCCCTTCTCCTTCACCAGCATCCAGCCCGCGAGGGTCATCACGGCTTCGCTGGGGATGAAGAAGATCACAGTCTCGAGCGCCATGAGCAGGACTACGCCCGGCCACTGCATGAAGTCGTATGTGTCGCGGGTGAAATCGAGGAGCGCGTCTTCGATACCGCTCAGCACGGCGCGCCTCCACCCGACTCGGCGCGGCCTGACGGGGAGGCTGCGGGGCGGGTCATCATGGCGAGGATAGGCAGCCGCCCGAACGGGTGTCAAACATGGTCCCGTCCCCGATGGAGACGGGATTACGGGGCGGCGGCGATCTCGGCCTCGATCTCGCTCCACGGTCGAAAGCGACCCGGTGCCGCCAGGCCAACCGCGGAGGACATTTCCAGGTTTTGCTGGCCCAGCGGCACCCACTGCTGGTCGCGCCGCGCGTGATACTCGGCCAGCGCCTCGTCCATGGGGCGCTGGCCGCGGAGGCCCGCTGCCAGCGCGGGCGCCAGGAGCTGCACTTCGGAGAACGCCTTCGTGATCCCGAGGCCGTTCGTCGGGTCGAGGTGCAGGCCAGCGTCCCCTACCAGCGCCCAGCCGGGGCCATATGGCTTGCGGAAGTAGTGCGGCAGGTCGCCGGTGCCGAGAAAGCGCTCCTCACGGCGCCCGGCCCGCACCCTGGCGGCGAACTCAGCGTTCGCGAGCTCTATGCTCTCGAAGAAGGCCGCCTCCATGTTCGCCCGGAACGCCGCCATCTGCGCGCGGGGCCGCGCCGCGGCGATGCAGAGAAGCGAGCGGTTCGTTGGGAACGCGAGGACGCCGGCGCCGAGGGTGCCGTAGAGGTAGATGCAGTCCCGCTCGACCTCGACGCCGGAGAAGTAGGAGTAGTAGGCGCAGAGGAGGGTTTCGACGCGGTTGTACTCGGTTGGCTGCACCAGCCTCGCCACCCGGGAGTGGAGGCCGTCGGCGCCGACAACTATGCGCGCTTCTTCGCTCACGGTCCGCCCGGCAGCGTCGCGGGCCGTGATGCCGGTGACGGCCCCGTCCGGCGCGAAGAGCAGGTCACGGACGACGAAGTCCTCCCGCAGCTCCACTCCGGCCTTAACGGCCGCGTCCACGAGTATCTTGTCGAGAACGTGGCGCCGCGGGCAGAGGGCGATAGCCCTGCCTTCGGGGTCGTGCTCGCTGACCGTGACCTGAGGGCCGAGGGCGAAGCTTGTCCGGCGCAGGGGCGGGCACCCGGACGCGAGCACGGCGTCCAGCACACCCCACTGCGACAGCGCGGCGACGCCTGGCGGGTGGATGTAATGGGTGGACATGATGTCGCTGGGGAAGGTGTCGCGGTCCAGCAGGAGGACACGAAAGCCCTCGCGGGCGAGCAGCATCGCCGTTGGGGCGCCGGCGCAGCGGGCGCCGACTACTATCGCGTCATACATTCGCCACCCCTTTCGTGTCAGGGAATGCTATCCCAAGAGCCGGGCGCCGCGCAGCCTGCCGAGCCGCAAGCAGGCCGGCCGCGAGCACGTCCCGTTCTGACGGCGATAGCATCGAAGTGGCGGCGTGAGCGTTCCCAGGGACGAAACCGTTGCTGCGCGCGGAGGCCGATGGGCGGGGTCCCGTCCGGCGGGACACCTGTATAGTTCGAAAACCACGCGGAGGTAGTTCGAAGGAGCTTCTATGGAGATCAAGCCACCGGAGCAGACAGGCCTGTTCGAGGCGCTCTATACGACGCGCGCCCTGCGCCGCTTCAAGCCCGACCCGGTGCCGGACGAAGTCCTGTTCCAGGTGATCGACGCCGCGATCCGGGCCCCGGCGGGCGGCAACCAGCAGGTGTGGCACTTCCTCATCATCCGGGACCCCGAACTGCGTCTGAAGGTCGCGAAGTGGTATGAGGACGGCTGGAACAACTCGGGCTACCGCGAGGTCGAGACCGACCCGGCGCGGCTCGCGGCCTTGCCGCGGCAACAGCAGTTGGTGGTGCGGTCCGCGGCGTACCTGGCGCACAACATGCAGGAGGCGCCCGTGCTCGTGTTCGTCTGCGGGCCGAGGAACGCTGGCGGCAGCATCTATCCGGCGGTGCAGAATTTCCTCCTCGCCTGCCGTGGCATGGGGCTGGGCAGCACCCTGACGACTCTGTTCATGCGCAACTTCGACAAGATCGCGCAGGAGCTCGGCATACCGGAGGGACAACAGGCGTTCGCGCTCCTTCCGGTCGGCTACCCGCGCGACAAGTTCGGGCCTGTGAGCCGCCGGCCGGTCTGGAAGCACGCCAGCCTGGACCGCTGGGGCAATGAGTGGCCGTTCGCGAAGGCACAGCCAGACCAGGGCTGGCGGGACAAGTGGGTGGCGCCGGCCCAGGAAGGTTGAGTAGGAGCCCAACGGGCGCGAACGAGCAGCGCCTGGAGCACGAACCAAGAGATGGCCCGGGCTGAGGGCGAGCCAGCGAGGCGGCGTCGCCGTAGAGGCAGATGGCTCCCCTGCGAGCGCGACCCGGGCCTGCGGGCCGGTCGAGGTGCAGGGACAAGGGCTGCTGCCTGTTCGGGGCCCGAGCGCGTCCGCGCGGACTCGGCGCCCGGTCCTCTTCTGTCGCGTGCCCATTTCCAGCAGCCTGAAGCCGCCGGGGCGCGGCTGCGCTAGCATGATCGCGAAGTGCGCATTCTTGCCGTCGACGTCGGGACCGGCACGCAGGACATCCTGCTGTTCGACACTGCCCAGCCCGTCGAGAACAGCGTCAAGATGGTCATGCCCTCGCCAACCCAGATCGCCGCCCGCCGCATCCGCCGGGCCACGGAACAGGGGAGGCCGGTGCTGCTGGAGGGGACAATCGCTGGCGGCGGGCCCTGCGCGTGGGCGCTGGAGGAACACGTCCGCGCCGGCCTCGCCGCCTTTGCCACTCCGGAGGCGGCGCTGACATTCGACGACGAGATCGAGAAGGTCGAGGCGATGGGCGTCCGCCTGGTCTCGGACGACGAGGCCAGGGGGACGGACGCGGAGCGGGTCGTGCTGCGCGACCTCGACCTCGAGGCAATCCGGCGGGCCCTGGCCGCGTTCGACGCGGACGGGGGCTGGGACGCCGTTGCCGCCGGGTGCCTGGACCACGGCAATGCGCCTCCCGGTTACTCGGACCGCCTCTTCCGCTTCGACCACCTGCGGAGCGTGGTCGAGCGCGAGAACGACTTGCGGGCGTTCGCCTTCCTGCCGCAGGAACTGTCGGAGTACCTGACGCGCGCGCGCTCGATGGTGCGCTGCCTGCCGGAGGGCCTCCCCGCCGTTTTCCTGGACACCGGGCCAGCGGCCGCGCTTGGGGCGCTGGAGGACCCCGTCGTCCGCCGCGCTGGCCGGCAGGTGGTGCTGAACCTCGGCAACATGCACGCCCTGGCCTTCCACCTGCAGGGCGAGCGCATCGTCTCGCTCTACGAGCACCACACCGGCGAAATGACGACGGAACAGATCGAGGATTTCACCCGCCGGCTCGTAGAGGGCGCCCTTCGACACGAGGAGGTCTTCGGGTCAAAAGGGCACGGCGCCTTCTACGCGGGCCCCGACCGGGAGGTCGAGGGCCAGGGAGGAAGCGGGGACATGCCGCTCGTCGCCGTCACCGGTCCGCAGCGGTCGCGGCTGCGGGGCTCCGCGCTTCGCCCCTACCTGGCCGCCCCGCACGGCGACATGATGATCAGCGGCTGCTTTGGCATGCTGCGCGCCTTCGCCTACCGCTGGCCGGCGTGGCGTGAGGAGATCGAGGCGGCCCTGGAGGAGTAGGGGACTACAAGGCCCAGAATGCGGTAAGCAGAGACAGCGGGGGACTACGCGGCCGGCGCCGCTTAATTGATCTTCGTGATGTCGATTGTCTTCAGGCCGGTGATGTGCCTCCAGGTGCGGAGCTGCACATCCTTGACCTTGTGAGCCTTGAGCAGACGCTTTGCCTCGTCCGCGTGGCCGGCCGGCACGTAAAGGAAGAATGTCACGCCTTTGAGGCGCGATAGAGGCGCCCAGGACTCCGCGACGTCGGGGCGGAGCATGTCCGGCGTCACGACCTCGGCGACCATCACGGGGTGCTTTTCCGGCCACTGCAGGACGACGATGTCCGGGGTGAGCTCCCGGCCCAGCGTCGTGAATATCTTCTGCTCGACCTCGGGTTCGTTGATGAAGGTGCGGAAGTGCGGATACTCCGGCGTCGGGAAGGGGAAGTACTCCTCGGCGATGTTGCGTACGGCGGAGAGGTGGCTCTCCCTGTAGGACTTCTGGCTCGGCACGAGAAGGTGCTCAGTGTCCCGCCAGCGTTCTTCGACCCGCGCCCTCATTCGTCCCTCCAGGCCCTCAAGTCACACCGCTGGCATCATAACGACGCCGGATCTGAGGGTCTAGCGCGCCAGGGGGGCCAGGAGGGGGACGCACTCCGCGACCCGCGGGAAGCGCGTGGCTGATCACCACCAGCTGGCGGCGACGCACCGCGGACGACCTCCAGCCGGTGAGGCCAGGAGGGCGGCCCGGAGCTTCAAGGCTGCGGTGCAGGCGTGCGCTCGGCCCGGACGACCTGGTCCATGACGAACTCGAGGAACGTCGCCGCCTCGGACATAGTGAAGCGCTCGCGCTCCCACACGAGCCTCGCTTCGGCGCCGGGTTCGACTTCGAGGCGCACGCCGAGCTGCGGCCAGAGCGACGGGCGTACCTGGCGGTCGGGCTTGAGGATGTCCGGGCGCTGGGCGACGAGCCGGACGTAGGCCTCCGCGCAGGCCCGCACGGCGCCTGCGTAGTCGCCCTGGTCGATCGCGCGGTCAGCGGCCTCCATCGCCTCCCGATAGCCGGGGTCTTTGATGTCTGATGGCCTCGTCATCCTGCGAACCTCTGACCTCCGGAATCGCGAGCCGCGGGCCCAGCAAGCCTCCGGGCCTGCGCACCTCTGGCGTTCGAATCCGGCCCCGCCGGAAGGTAGTCCGGGCGGCCGGAAGTGCGGCTCAGATGGTGCTGTTGACCGGGAACTTGACGCCGTCCAGTTGCCGCTCGCGCCACTTCTGGTGCTCGCGGTGCCGCTCCTTGAACTCGGGCATGACCTCCTTCGCGAAGAGCTCCAGGGACTCCATGATGTGCTCGTGCTTCCGGTCGCCGCACTGGGCGATGAAGATCATCGCGTCCAGGTGCGCCGCCTCGTAGCGACGCAGGTTGTTGCGGATGAACTCCGGCGAGCCCATGAACCCGCCCCTCCGGCCGGCGCGATACAGGGCCCGCGCGCTCTCGTCGGCCGGCTCTTGAGCCGTGGCGGCGTCGCGCGCGGCTTCCGTCTGGGCGGCGTCGAAGCGCTGGCGAAACTCGCGGTAGAGGTGGTCGCGCCCCGGATTGCGCGGCGGGTTCGGTGGCGTGCCGCGCCCGAGCGAGTAGCCGAAGAACTGCGCGCCAGACAGGCCGCGCTCGATGGCCTCCTCGTCCGTCCTCGCGCACATGAGGTTGCCGACCGTGGCAACCGCGGGGTTGAGGGCCGCGCCGATCGGGCGCCGGCACTCGCGTACGAGCTCGTAGTAGCGCTCGATGCGCTCGGCCGCCTCCTCTGGCGTCTCGAAGCCGAAGCCGAGGGGGGCGATGCCCAGACGGCCGGCGACCATGAAGGTCTCTCGACGCGAGGCGGCGACCCAGACGGGTGGGTGCGGCTTCTGCAGTGGCTTGGGGATCACGTTGCGAACGGGCATGCCGAAGTGTACGCCTTCGTAGCCCTCGTAGGGGACGGAGGTCATCATGCGCACGCATTCGCGCAGCGCCTCTTCCCAGGCCTCCTTCTTCAACTCGCGCGGCGTGCCGAAGCCGCCAAGTTCCATGTCCGAGGCGCCTTCGCCCGTGCCGAACTCCACGCGCCCGTCCGACACCAGGTCCAGGGTGGCGATGCGCTCCGCGACGCGCGCCGGGTGGTTGACCCGCGGCGGCATGTGGACGATGCCGTGGCCGAGGCGGATGTTCTTCGTCCGCTGGGAGGCGGCTGCCAGCACTACTTCCGGCGCGGAGGAGTGGGAGTACTCCTCCAGGAAGTGGTGCTCGACCTCGAACACGTAGTCGAAGCCGAGCCTGTCGGCGAACTCGATCTGGTCCAGGGCCTCGTGGATGATCCGGCGCTCGTCGTCCGGGTCCCACTGGTCGTTGTCCAGGGGCTTGGGGAGTTGCAGCTCGTAGAAGAGGCCGAACTTCATGGCCGCCTCCGGCGATGGATGTGGCGGGATTGTACTACTAGCACCCTCCGGCGTGAGCCGTTTGGCGCTGCCCAGGCGCCCGCGTCTGCGCTACCGTCGAAGCGGAGGCACCGTCATGAAGAGGACCCTCGCCTTGCTCGCACTTGGGCTGGCGGGCGCTGGCTACGCCCGTTTCGGCCGCCCCCGGGTGCTCAACTGGGGCGCGACGCCGGAGGAGGTGAGCAGCCCGATGCCGGGCGACGACATAGTGCCGGACGCGTGGCTCCAGACGACGCGCGCCATCACCATCGAGGCGCCGCCGTCGGCGATCTGGCCCTGGTTGGTGCAGATGGGGCCCCGCCCGCGCGCCGGCGCCTACACGTATGACTGGATCGAGCGCCTTCTCGGCATAGACATCGAGAACAGCGACGTCATCCTCCCCGAGTTCCAGCGGCTGGAGGCGGGCGAGTGGCTGGGGCTGAACGAGAAGGGCCAGGGACTGCGCGTCGTCGCGCTCGAGGCTGAGAAGTACTTGCTTGTGCAGTGGGAGCCGCAGAAGTCCACCTGGCTCTTCGCCCTCTATCCCCAGCCCGGCGGCGTCACGCGTCTGGTCTCCCGCAACCGGCTCGCGCCGGCGGGACTGCTATCGCGGCTGTTCACCGTGGTGTTCATGGAGGCCGGGTCCCTGGTCATGGAGCGCAAGATGCTCCTGGGCGTCAAGGAGCGCGCCGAGCGCCTCTGGCGCGAGCAGCAAGGGCAGGCCGGCCGGGAAGCGCCCGCCGCAGCCGCGGAAGCGTAGGCGAGGCAGGCGCCTTGCCTTGCCGGCTAGCTATGCTAGCCAGTTCTCAGGAGACGTTCGGCATTTTCAGCGAGTGGCGGGCCTCTCGGCCTCCCGGTGGCAGTCTCTAGGCTATTTGGTCACATAAGTCCAATTCGACGGGACGACAGCCGCCAACGACCTCCCGGGCGTCGAGCTGGTTGTGGCGCCGCAGCGTTGAGGGCCGGGGCAGGTGTCGCTGCCGGGTTGGTTAGAGGGCTGACTCTAGGCTGTCCCGGATGCCGCCGTCCTCACCACTGGACGAGCATGGGCGAGTCTGCTCGATAGGGCGTAGACACGATTCCGCTGGTCAGGACCTTGCCAGTTCCATAACGTCGAGTCTAGCCGCCGGCTCAGGTGCCTCCGGAGAAGTGATCCATTGAGTGTGTAAGACGGGACCTTTCGAAAAGGTGAGTGTGCAGTTCAACACTCATCGAGGAGGTCCCGTCAAAGTCCATCCTAGCTCCCAGCCCGACCGAGAAGCTGCAGGCTATCTACGCTGTTTTGAGGGCAGTGAGGGCCGCGAGCAGGCGCTGCTTAGAGTTGTCTCTGCAGGGTCTGCTGGACGCTTACGTGTCCAGGGGCCTGCTGCAGGCTGTTCCGCCCTGGGGGTGCAGCCGTTGCGGCTCACGCGACCCGGCATCGTTCCGGCGTAACGGTGTTTACCGCCGCAAGCTCAGCACTCTCTCTGGCGTCATCGTCCTGGCAGTGCCCCGATTGCGTTGCCGCTGTGGCGCCCACGTCAAGCTCAGCTTCCCCGTCCTCGAGCCGCGCAAGCGTCACTGGTGGGACGTCTGGCTAGAGGTCGTGGAGGGCATCGGCGAGCGCGTCAGCGTCTGGCATCTGCGCGACCGCCTCTGGCGGAGAGGCGTCTATCTGGGCCGCAGCACCATCGTCCG